>JBKOZY010000035.1:0-4357 GCA_046726135.1 Pseudomonadota bacterium
GCTACAGAGAGAAGCTGCTCGACGGGATGCGCACCAGGTCCATGAAGCGGGCCTGACGCTGCGGGTCGGTCTTGAACTCGCCGGTGAACTGGGTGGTGATGGTGGCGACGTTGCGTTTGTTGACGCCACGCAGCGACATGCACTGATGCACCGCCTCCAGCATCACCGCCACGCCGCGCGGGGCAAGCGCGGTATCGATGGCATGGGCGATCTGGGCGGTCATGGTTTCCTGGGTCTGGAGGCGCCTGGCAAAGATCTCGACGACTCGGGCGAGCTTGGAAATCCCAACGACCTGGTCAGAGGGCAGGTAGGCGACATGGGCGCGCCCGATGAACGGCACCATGTGATGCTCGCAATGGGAGTTGAACTCGATGTCGCGAAGCATGACCAGATCGTCATAGCCGCCGACGTCCTCGAAGGTGCGGGACAGTGCCTCGACCGGGTCTTCCTCATAGCCCTTGAAGAACTCGCGATAGGCATTCACCACGCGTTTCGGGGTGTCGAGCAGGCCCTCGCGCTGGGGATCCTCGCCGGCCCAGGCCAGGAGCGTCCGGACCGCCGCCTCCGCCTCGGCCTGGCTCGGCCGCTCGAGACTTGGGCCGCGCCCGATAAAAGGCTTGTTCGGCCGGATCTTCTTCACCACGGCATCCATCGGTCGTGCTGTCCTGTCCTGCATTGGGCCCTTCAATCCGAGGCTCCCTCGAGTTCCGGTTCTGGCGCTCCTAACCCGCGATTGCGGGCTCCTTGGGCGCTTGCATCTCTGTTGGTCGCGTACCACTTAGCATGGTTGCGGGCCTAGCGGAAAGCCTGAGGCATCGCATGGTTCCGCTGGTTAGATGGGCACTTTTGGGTGCCGCTTAAAGAGCCCGTCCGGGCCTGGGACATGCGGCCGCGGCATGGCGAGGCCATTTGAACCGCCGAGGCGGCTGCTGGTATGGTTGGCTGATGCTCAACGACATCTACAACAAGAAGATCCTGGGCTTTGCCGCGGATATTCCGCGCCACGTGAGACTGGCCGATCCGGACGGGACCGCCATTGCTCATTCCCGGCTGTGCGGCAGCAAGGTCACCATCGACGTCAAGATGGATGGGCCGCGGGTTGCCGATTTCGGTCATGAGGTCAAGGCCTGCGCTCTCGGCCAGGCGTCATCGTCGATCATGGCGCGCAATGTGGTCGGCGCGACCGCCGACGAGCTTCGCCGGATCCGACGCGAGATGCATGCCATGCTGAAGGAGAACGGGCCACCGCCAGCCGGACGGTGGTCGGACCTCGAGGCGCTGCTGCCGGTGCGCGACTTCAAGGCGCGCCACGCCTCGACTCTCCTGACCTTCGATGCGGTGTGCGAGGCCGTCGACAAGGCGATGAAGAGAGCTAACGTTTCGCCGGCGGCGGAGCGGGAGGAAAGCGCGACAGCTGGTCGCGGCTCGTGACGTCGAGAGTGTTTCTCGTGTACTGCGTCGCCGCGTCGCGCTCCGGCTGGAAGTCCCAGCCCGGGGTCTTTCCGTGGCGCAGCGCCTCGAAGATCATGTGTCGGGCACGCTGACTTGCCAGGACCCTGGCGGTTATCGCGGGAATATCGAAACGTGCCTCGATCTCGGCGCGAAAGGCTGAAGCGCGCTCAGGCTCGACGGTGGCGAGATTGGTCAGCTCCTGCGGATCGGCATCGAGATCGAAAAGCTGGTCGGGATCGCTCGGCGTGTGGATGAACTTCCAGCGGCCGCGGCGCAGCATGCACATCGGGGCAATCACGCCTTCCGCCAGATACTCACCGAAGACGGTGGCGTCCTGATCCTCGGGGGCGCCTTCGAGCAGCGGCAGGAGATTGGTGCCATCGACCGGCGTCGCCAGATCGGGCATGCCGGTGATGGCCGCGATGGTCGGCGCGAGGTCGGCGAGCGAGACCGGCTGACCGACGCGCCGGGGCGTGAAGCGCGCGGGCTGCCAGACGATCAGCGGAATGCGCGCCGCCGGCTCGCGAAACGACATTTTGTACCAGAGGCCACGCTCGCCCAGAAAATCCCCATGGTCGGCGGTGAAGATGATGATCGTCTCGTCCAGCCGACCGCAGGTCTCCAGCGTCTCGATCAACGTGCCGATCAGGCTGTCGACATAGGAGATGCTGGCGCAGTAGCCGCGGCGGGCGGCGCGGACATCCTCGGCAGTGATCTCATAATCGTCGGTCGCGGCCATGTCGTAGAGGCGTCGGTCGTGTGGATCGAGCTCAGCATAGGGCAGGGCGCCGACGCTCGGCGGCGCGAGCTCGTCATTCTCATAGAGGTCGAAGAAAGCCTGGCGATTGACATAGGGGTCGTGCGGATGGGTGAAAGACACTTTGAGCAGGAATGGGTCGCTGCGCTGATAGCGTGTCCAGTCGAAGAGCTGGCGGCGGGCGAGAAAGGCGACCTCATCATCATATTCGAGCTGGTTGGTGATCTCGGCGACGCCGGCCTGCTTCACCGAGGTCATGTTGTGGTACCACCAGTCGATGCGCTCGCTGCCGCGGAGCCGCCACTCGGGAGTCCAGCCGAAATCGGCCGGGTAGATGTCGGTGGTCAGGCGCTCCTCGAAACCGTGCAGCTGGTCGGGTCCGATGGCATGCAGCTTGCCGGCGAGGCAGGTGCGATAGCCTTGAAGACGGGCATAATGCGCGAAGGTCGGAATCTGCGCGGCGAACTCGGCGGCATTATCGTAGACGCCGCTGCGCGATGGCAGCAGCCCCGACATCGCCACGGCACGCGCCGGCACGCAGAGCGGCGAATTGGAATAGGCGTTGTCGAACACCACGCCCTCGGCGGCGAGGCGGTCGAGGTTGGGCGCCTTTACCACGGGACTGCCATAGGCGGGCAGAAAGCGCGCGGCCAGCTGGTCGGCCATGATGAGGAGGATGTTGGGCTTCATCGGGCAGTAGGCATTAGGCAGTCGGCAGTTCCCATTTCAGGACATACCACAGGGCGGGTGGGACAACGGAAGTCAATAGGCATTGGGCAGGCGAAGAGCAAGGACTACTGCCTAATGCCTACTGCCTACTGCCACACAATCAGGATCGCTCCGGAAGCGATCAGCGCGGCACTCCAGAGCCAGTCGAGGTTGATCCAGCCCTCGCGCAGAATGGCGACACCGGTCCAGCGATAGACGAGAATGGCGACCGAGCCGGCGACGGCCAGCATGGCCGCCGAATGCAGGGCGACGGCTGCCAGCGCGACGCCGGTGCTGCTCATGATGCTGCCGGTCCCGCCGGCTTCGGGCATGCAAAGCGGCAGAAGGGCGGGAAACAGCATCAACCCCGCGCCATGGGCCAGCGCCATGAGAAACGACCACGCGCCGAGGCCGATCATGCCCGCGGTCATGCCGAAGCGCACCCGCGTGCGATGACCCCTCAAAAGGTGCCACAGCGCCCAGCCGATCAGCAGCAAGCCGGCGATCCATCTCAGCCGCGTCTGGTCGAACACCAGACCGGCAAGCAGGAAAAGAAGGATGGCGGTGAGAATGGCGAGGGCATGCCCCGCCGCGATCGGCAGCAGCGACAGCAACACGGCACGGAAGCTGTCGCGCTGCAGGCCGATCGCCACCGCGAACAGCCAGCCCATGGCGGGATTGAGGCCGTGGAAGGCGCCGAGACCGGCAATGACGATCCACGGCCAGGCGACGGTCACGGATAGCAGTAGCTGTCCGAGGAGCAGTCGCCGCCTTCGAGGCGCACCTGGTGCGGCCGGTGAGGACCAGGCCAGCTGATGAAGAAATTCGGGTCGAGGGCGAGGCCGCCATCCGGGCCGGCATCGAGCTTCACCATCCAGCCGTCGAGACCCTCATGGTAGAATTGCGGATCGACCGCCCCATAGAGCGAGTTGGTGAAGTAGATCCGGCGGCCGTCGCGGCTGATCTCGACCATTTGCGGTCCGCCCTGGAGCTTCTTTCCCTGAGCTCCCGGATGGGTGGCGCGCGACACGATCCCGCCGATCCGCACCTTGCCGGTGAGCTCCGGCTTCATCGGATCGGAGACGTCATATTGATGGAAATCGCCGGTGCCCCAGCAGGAGACATAGAGGAAGCGGTCGTCCATCGAGAGGTCGATGTCGGTGACGAGCGGCGGCACGGCGCCGAAGCCCTTCAGCACGTCGGGCAGGAGGCTCGGATCGGCCGGCTCGGCCGGAATGTCGATGATCTTGCGCACCGCCCAGCGGCCGTTCTCGCGGTACCAGGTCCAGATCGAGGAGGAGAGGTCCTTGAGGCTGACCACGGCATTGACGAAGCCGTAGGCGTTGCGCGGGTTGTGGGCAGGACGCAGCTCGAACACCAGCTGATATTCCGGTCCGAAGTCGATCTCCTGCAGATGGGTGCGGCCGTTGAGGTCCCAGA
>JBKOZY010000036.1:0-8107 GCA_046726135.1 Pseudomonadota bacterium
CTGAGCCCCGTCCTCGCCATAGATCCGAACCACGACATCATTGGCAGCGCTCGCCATGATATCGGCTTGCTTCTGCTGATAAGTCTGCAGCTTGAGACCGAGGCCGGCATATTCCTTGATCGCGGCCTTGATCGACTTGACGGTGGAGTCGTAATCGGCATCGGGCGCGATGGTCAGCCAGATTTCGCCGGAGTTGATATTGGCCACCTTGTCGGAGGTGATCGCCCGCCCGACATGGGAGCCGATGTTCTTGATGCCGGGAAGGGTTGCGAGCTGGTTGACCGAGCGGTTCAGCACCCGCGTCATCTCGGGATGCGATACGCCCGGAGCAGCCGTCCACTCGACGAGCAGGTTGCGTTCCTTGACATCGGGCAGGAAGGTCCCGCCCTTCAGCTGGGTGTAGGCGCCGATGCCGATCAGCAAGAACACGGCGGTGGCGACGAATGCCATGGCCGGTGCCTTGAGCATGCCGGAAAGGGCTCGCCGATATCCGTCGGACACCTTGCTCGAGAAGGCCGAGGCAGGCCGCCCGGATGATTCGGCCGGCGCGCCGGCCGGATAGAGCAGCATGGCGAGGGCAGGGGCCAGAACGATGGCGACGACCGCCGAGACCACGACCGCAGTGCCATAGGCGAAGGCGACCGGCGGGAAGAAGGCTCCCGACAGCCCTTTGAGGAAGAACAGCGGGACAAGACCCAGCAGGATGATCAGCACGGCGAAGGCGAGCGGTCCGTGGGTTTCGCTCAGCGCTGCGGCAATGAGCTGTGCAGTCGATCGCTCCGGCGGTCGGGGCGCTGCCAGGCGCCGCTTCAGATTGCAGCCGAGGACCACCGCGTCGTCGATGACGAGCACCAGCGCCGCCGCGAGACCGGCGATCACCATCAGGTTCATCGACTCGCCGGCAAAATGGAGTGCCAGCGTGGCGGCGACGATCGAGACCGGAATGGTGATGGCAGCGATGAGAGCCGACCGCCAGTCGAACAGCGCCCACATCAGCACCAGGAGAATAAGGGCTGCCGCAACGACCATGATGATGGTCAGATTATCGATCGCCGACTGGATATAGTTGGCCGGCCGATAGAGCTGCGAGTCGATCTGGACGCCCTTCAGGCCGGGCGCCATTGCCGCCAGAGCGGTTTCGACGCGGTTGGTGACGTCGAGGGTGCTGGCATTCGGCCATTTCTCAACAACCAGAATGAGGCCGGGGCCGCTCTTGAGCAGAGCATCCCCGATCAGCGGCTGATGATCTTCAACCACCGTCGCAACGTCGGAGAGCCGCAGCTCGGGCCGGCCCTCGAGGGCGATCTTGCCGAGATCCTCCGGGCTCTTGATGGGGGAGATGTGGTGGATGCCGATGCGCTGGTTGGGCGTGTCGATAAACCCGCCGGTCCCCGGCACGGAGGCCTCGACGAAGCTCAATGGCGAGGACCAGAGCGCGTTGGCAGTGGACTCGATGACGTTCATCAGCGGGACGCGCTTGGCCTGCATCCGATCGGGATCGGCGAGAACCTGGAGCTGCTGCTCGCGCTGGCCCCAGATCGCAACGTTTGCCACGCCCGGGATGCCCATAAGCCGCGGCCGGATGTTCCAGCGCGCCAGGACCGACATGTCGATCAAGGAAAGGTCCTTCGAGGAGAGGCCGATCATCATGGCCCGCGTCATGGACGAGCGCGGCTGCATCATCTGGGGCGGCTTGGAAGCCCCCGGCAACGCCACCATGGCCTCGGCGAGGCGCTCCTGGACCACCTGGCGTGCCTTGAGCAGCTCGGTCCCCGGCTCGAAGACGATCTCGATCGAGGACAGGCCCGGCACCGATTTGGAGCTCAGAATGTCAACAAATGGGACATTGCTCAGAAGGTCGGCCTCGAGCGGCACGGTGACCATCTCGGCCACCTCCTGCGCCGACAGCCCGAGCGCTTCGCTCTGGACCTCGACGACAACAGGACCGAATTCGGGATAGACATCGACTGCCATTTTGCGGAGCTGGCCGATGCCGAGGAACAGAACCACGGCGGCAAGCGCCAGGACGAGCAATCGATATTTGAGACTCCAATCGACTATACCGCCGATCACTGACCACGGCTTCGACACAGGCTACCCTCCGACTCACTTTTGACGCAATTACCCGCTCTCAACGAGGTTTTTGCTGTCAAAAAAGCAAAACTTTCCCTGAAGTTAGGGCAGTAATGTCGGCGGGAGTAGGGAAATTGTGGCAAAACGGTAGGGAGTATTTGTCAAAAATGTGGACTATGGTGAAGGATCTTGGTCAATCGGCGGTCGGTTGAATGTTTCAACCGTCGACAGGCATTCCATTGCGGAGCGGATCAGCTCCGGCAGGGTCTTGGCGCCAAGCAGCATCTTCAGCCTGGCGCTGGTGTTGACCACGGTCTTGTAGCTCACCCGGAGGCTGGCGGCGATCTCGCTATAGGGCTTTCCCTTGGCGAGGAGGGTCAGGATCTGCAGCTCGCGGGAGGTGAGGTCGGCCAAAAGCCTCTTATTCTTGTCCGGCCCATGAAGAGCGAGCTGCATGGCGATCTCATGGTCGAGATAGGGCCGGCCGTTCGCCACCGTCCTGACCGCCTCCACCAGCTTCGTTGCCGCTGAATCCTTGACCAGGTAGCCATTCGCTCCGGCGTTCAAGGAACGGCTCACAATGATCGGGTCGCGGTGCATGCTGAAGACGAGCACCGCCGCCTTCGATCCGGCGCGGAGGCGCTCGATCAGGTCGAGACCCGCAAGTTCGTTGCCGTCGATCCCAAGATCGACAATGACCACGTCGGGGTTGAAACGGTGGAGGGCGCGGAGAGCCTCGGCGGAGGAATTGGCCTCCACGGACGTGCCGAGACCGGCGTCCTCAATCAGCTGACGACAGCCCTGGGCCACAATGGGGTGATCATCGATTACCAAGATCGTGGTCATCGGGGTACGCGCACAAACCTCTCCGAGAAAAGCATAACCGAGATTGATTAAACGCGCAGGCGAAAGCGTATCTCTAGGTTAACTATTCAAGAAACTGTGTCGCCAGATGCACAGGGCGGCAAGATTTTCTCAGTTTTAGTCCTGCATGTTGGCAAGGGACTTGCTTCGCGTTCCATTGCGCAAAAGGATATGTACCAAGGTGCGTGTGAGACAGTGCTTGGCAGGTCTTTGGCGAAATAGGTCCATTCTCGGACAGATCCTGGCCGTCATGATCGGGATCGAGATCGGCGCCGCGGTTATCGGTGCTGCCGCCGTCATTTACGCCATGCGCCAGCAAAACGAAGCCGAGATGAGCGCGGCGATGGAGCGCGCTCATCTGCTGGTGCGAACGGAGATCGCTGGTGCACTGCAGCGAACCGATCAAGAACCGACACTCGAATCCGTGGCGCTGCGACTTCCGGCGATCGAGCCAGTCGAAATCTCCCTTGTCGATCCGGCTGGCAAGTTGGTGAGCCGAACCGGTACGTTGGATCCGCTGGATGATGCCTATTTCCCGGAATGGTACGGCTTTCTCGTCAGTCCGGGAGAGCCGCACCGCGTCATTCCGCTGGAGGTCGGAGAAAAGAAGATCGGCGAGGTGAGACTCACCGGGCAGCCCAGGGAGAGCATCGAGGACGGGTGGGACGATCTCTTCGAGCTGGCGATGCTCGCCATTGCCGTGAACCTTGCCGTCTTTCTCCTGCTCTATCTTACCCTGTCGAAGATCTTGAAGCCGATCGGCCGGCTGGCCCAGGGACTTGGCGATCTGCAGCGAGGCCATTACGAGGTTCGCCTGCCGCGTCCGAATGTTCGTGAGCTCGAAGTGATCACCGAGCGGTTCAATTCGCTTTCCGCCCATCTCGAGAATGCCCAGTCGGAGAACTTCACGCTGTCGCGCCGCCTCATCCGTATCCAGGACGATGAGCGTCGCCAGATCGCCGCCGAGCTGCATGACGAGCTTGGGCCCGATCTGTTCGGGCTGTCGGCCGAGCTGCTGTCGCTGCGCCAGATGGCGGCCAACATCGCCGATCACGGGCCGAGGATCACCACGCGGGTCGGGCGGCTGCTGGAAATCGCCAATCGGATCAAGGATTTGAATCGAGAGCTGTTGAGGCGGCTCAGGCCGATGTCGATCGGCAGGGTCCCGTTGAGCGATGCGATTGCCCGGCTCCTGGCGGAGCTGCGGCCGCTCAAGGAGGTGGCCAGAATCGAGTTTCGCGGCGAGGATCTCGCGGCAAGCTATGGCGAGGCTGTCGATCTGACGGTCTATGGCTCGATCCGCGAAGGCGTGACCAATGCCCTTCGCCATGCCGATTGCGGCAAGGTCGAGATTCTGCTGCGCGAGAGCTCGAACACCCGGACCAACGGCAGGCGCATTCCTCACAGCCTCCATCTCAGCATTCAGGATGATGGCCGCGGGATTTCACCCGAAGTGACATTTGGCTATGGTCTGACGGGCATGAAGGAGCGCGCCCGCGCCCTCGGCGGCGAGATGATAATCGGGCCAAGACAAAGCGGTGGCACAACGCTCGAGTTGCAGATCCCGTATGATAAGGCGTCAGTGGATGGCGATCGCAGCGCCGAACCCGGGATGGCGGTGGCCGCGGCGGGGGAATGACGGGCGATAATGCCGAGGATCGAGCAGGCATTCGCCCGATTGACCGAGGCCGAGGCCCATCGTCGTTCAGGTGAGCTAGGCCGTGCGAAGGCTCTCTGCGAAGGGCTGCTGCGGGACTATCCCGACTATGCCGGGGCGCTCCAGACGCTCGGCGTGATCCACCTGTCGATGGATCATCCGCACCAGGCCTTCGTCTGTTTTGCCCAGGTCGCCCGGCTCTGTCCGACCGACTGGATCAATCTCACCAATCTCGGTTCCACCGAGTTGCGGCTCGGGGCGCATGCGGCAGCTGCCGAGACCTTGGAAAAGGCACGACGACTCAAGCCGGATGACACAGCGATGCTCCTCATCCTGGCCGACGCCTATCGGGAAGCGCGCGACTATGATGCGGCAGTCGGAGTCTATTCTGACGTTTTTGGGATCGATCCGTTATCGGCGGTGGCGGCGCAGGGGCTTGGCGACAGTCTTCTACAACTCGGTCGTCTCGATGAGGCTGCAAAGGCGCTCGAGGCGGCACATCGCGCCAATCCCGGCTCGGCTGCCATTCTCTATTCCCTCGGCCAGTTGGCGCCGGGGCTGGTGCGCACCGACATCGCCCACGCCCTACAATCGTGCAAACGCCAGGACTCCGAAAGCGATGTCGATTTCGCTTCGTTTCGCGATTTCGCGATGGCTGGCGCGCTGCATCGCCAAGGCCGGGTCAAGGAGAGCTGGAAGACCCTTGTCGAGGCCAATGGCCGCCTCGCGGCCCGACATCGCGAGCCCTGGAAGCGGCAGAGCACCGGCATGGCGGCAGCCCTGCGCCAGGCGCTGGCGACGACCGCGGCTCAGCCCCTTGCGGAGGAGGGCAGCCCGATCTCGCTCTTCATCCTCGGGCCATCCCGGGCCGGCAAGTCGGTGGTCGAGCAGCTGCTGACCCGCCTCGTCGGGCTGAAGCGTGGTCATGAACGGCGGCTGGTCGAGGCGAGCGTCAGGCGCACCGCCGCCCTGTCGGGACTGCTGACGACCGCCAATCCGGTGGAATTGCCGAGCAGCCTGAACGATCGTCTGCGGGCGATCTATCGCGAGGAGGTGGTCGGTTTCGCCAATGATGCGAGGATCGTCAGCGACACCTATCCGGCAATGATCGCCTATATCGGCCAAATTGCCGGGATTGTCCCCAATCTCCGGCTGATCTTCGTCAAGCGCGACCGCCATGATCTCGCATTGCGGATCTTCATGAGGCTCTATCGCTCGGGGAACCACTATGCCTACAGCATGCCGGCAATCTTCGACTATGTGCGCTGGTATGAGCGGATGGCGGAGATCTGGCTGGCCAAGCTCCCGAGCATTTCGCTGGCCTTGAATTACGAGGATGTGGTTGCGGAGCCAGCGGCCGCATTGGGGCGAGCAGCGCGCCTGTGCGACGCAGCGCAAACCCCCGGCGATCCGGCGGTCGCCTATGACGACCGCCATTGCGGGCAAGCTTACCGCAGCCTGATCGATGCTGCGCTTCGGTGAAGGCTGCGTTAAGCAGGCTAACTTAGTGCGGTATTAGGTATGGCACACGAATTTCGGGTTAAACGAAGAGTTTGGAAAAAATACCTCGCCTTATTGCCATTTTTTCCCTGAAGTGCGGCAATATCGTGTGATAATGTGGACGTTGTAAAGACATAACTGTACTTTGATTAGGGTTGGGCGGCTAAACACTAGCTAGTACAGAGTATAGTCAGGATCAGCTATTCTTGTTAATCAAGATTCGCGGAGAGTACCCGTGCGTGCGTTGATTCAGTGGTGTCTTAAGACCAAAGCTCTCGTACTAGCAGTCGCACTGATCGTTCTCGGGTTCGGGATACAAAAGATCTCGCAGCATGGTCTGGAAGTACTTCCGGAGATTTCAGCCACGACGGTTGAAATACAAACCGAGGCGCTCGGCTTGTCGGCCACCGAAGTCGAGCAGATGATCACGGTGCCGCTCGAGGCCGATCTTCTGAACGGCGTGCCCTGGCTTAAGAACATCCGGTCGAATTCGATCGATGGACTGTCCTCGATCCAGCTGATCTTCGATGCTGGGACGGATGTGATGAACGCCCGTCAGATGGTCCAGGAGCGGCTCACCCAGGCGCATGCGCTCCCCAATGTCTCCAAGCCGCCGGTGATGCTGCCGCCGCTCTCGTCGGCGAGCCGGATCATGGCAATCGCCATGAGCGCGAAGGAGCTGTCACCGATCCAGCTTTCGGTGCTGGCGCATTGGATCGTGCGACCACGGTTGATGGGCATCCCGGGGGTTGCCAATGTCTCGGTGTGGGGTGAGCGAAATCGCGAGCTGCAGGTCCAGGTCGATCCCAAGGATCTGAGCAATGGCTCGGTCACCCTGCAGGACGTCATACAAAGCACCGGCGAAGCCTTGTGGGAGTCGCCGCTCAGTTATCTCGAGGCTTCGACGCCGGGCACCGGCGGGTGGATCGACACGCCCAATCAACGCCTTGGGATCCGCCATGTCCTGCCGATCGTCACGGCGGAGGATCTGGCGAAGGTCGCCTTCAAGGACGAGAAGGGAGTCGTCCATACCCTCGGCGATGTGTCGAAAGTCGTCGAGGATCACCAGCCGCTGATCGGCGATGCGCTTGTCGACGGCAAGCCCGGTCTGGTGCTCGTCGTTGAAAAATTCCCGATGGGTGATACGCAGGAGATCACGCGCCTGGTTGACGACGCTCTGACCGCGCTCGGGCCGGGTCTGCCGGGGGTGACGATCGACAACAATGTGTTCCGGTCTTCGACGTTTCTCGGAGTCGCTACGGACAACTTCTACCGGGTGACACTGGCGGCGATCATCGCTGCGATCTTTGTGCTGTTCGTCCTGTTCGGTGAATGGCGCGCCGTCCTCGTCGCCACGATTGCAATCGGCTTGTCGGTGTCGGCCGCCATGGCGGTGCTCATCGTTCTCGGAATGTCGGTCAACAGCATGGTTCTGGCAGGGCTGCTGATCGCGGTCGCGACCATCGTCGACGATGCAATCACCCTTGTCGGAGCAATCCTCCACCGCCGGCGCGCGGAGCGGGCTTCCGGCGGCAATGCTTCGATCGCCACCATGGTCATCGATGCCACGCTCTCGGTACGATCCACGATCGTCTACACGACTCTGATCATGATTCTGGCTGCGATACCCCTGGTGTTCGCAACGGGTCTGGCCGGAGCATTCCTCATGCCGCTGGTCACCGCCTATGCTGCTGCCCTTCTGACCTCGATGGCGGTAGCGATTCTGGTGACCCCAACGCTCAGCGCAGTGTTGTTCGGAGGGACCGTGCCCGAGCGTCGCTCGTCGCGAATCGCGGATGCGGTGCGGGACCATTATCGGGCCGCCCTGTCGAAGCTCGTCGGCCGTCCGTCGAGCGGCTTTGTCGCGGCGGCAGCGATCACCGCTGCGGCAATCCTCTGCATCCCGTTCCTTGGCAAATCACTCCTGCCGGAGTTCGGCGAACGCAGTCTCGTCATGCATTGGACGACGCCGCCTGGAACTTCGCTTCCCGAAATGCAGCGCGTGACCAATCT
>JBKOZY010000037.1:0-3823 GCA_046726135.1 Pseudomonadota bacterium
CCTCTTCATCGCCCAGCCGCCGCTCTACAAGGTCAAGCGCGGCAACTCCGAGCGCTATCTCAAGGACGCCAAGGCGCTCGAGGATTTCCTCATCGATCAGGGTCTCGATGACACGGTGCTGATCCTGGCCAATGGCGAGGAGCGCGCCGGGACCGATCTTAAGGCGATCATCACCGAGGCGATCGCCGTCCGGGCGGCGCTGGACGGGCTCCACACCCGCTATCCGCAATTCGTCGTCGAGCAGGCCGCCATTGCCGGTGCCCTCTCCCCCGAGGTGCTGAGCGATCCGAAACAGGCCGAGACCGCCGTTGCCTATATTGCCCGCCGTCTCGATCTCCTGTCCGAGGAAACCGAGCGCGGCTGGCATGGCGAGCCGACGCCCGATGGCGGCCTGATCTTCACCCGCGAGGTGCGCGGCGTGCGCGAGGTCAGGGTGATCGACGGCAAGCTCATCTCCTCTGCCGATGCGCTCCGCCTCGACCGCCGGAAGAACGAGCTTCAGGAGATCTATGGCAAGGCGGCGCGCCTCAAGCGCAAGGACAGCGAAACCTTGATCCGCGGGCCGGTCGCGCTGCTCGACGCGGTGCTCGCCCATGGCCGCAAGGGCGTGACGCTGCAGCGCTACAAGGGGCTTGGCGAGATGAACCCCGAGCAGCTCTGGGAGACCACCCTCGATGTGAATGCCCGCTCGCTGCTCAGAGTCCAGATCCGTCAGGCCGACGAGGCCGGCGACCTGTTTTCGAAGCTGATGGGCGACGATGTCGACCCGCGGCGTGATTTCATTCGGGAGAACGCCTTGAGCGTGGCCAATCTCGATGTCTGAGGCACACTGGTGGGTACACCTGAACGCATCATGCTCTAGAACATCTTCCGGTCATTTTTGGCTCTAACGTTCAACCGAGACGATGGGCTTGTTCAGCAGGAGCGGGAGGAACGGCAGGAGCGGCGACGAGCGCGCCGAGCCCAAGCTTTTTGCCGATCGCCGCTCGTCCTGGCGCCGCGACGGACCGAGCCGTTTGCGCGAGCAGCGCGGCTCGCGCCCGGCGATCTTCACGGTTCTGTCCTGGATCATGACGTTTGGCCTGTGGGGTACGCTCGTTGCTGCCGCGGTGATCGGCTATTCGTTCCTGAGCCTTGACAAACAGGGCCTGTTCAAGATCCCGGAGCGCGAGCCCGGCATGATCCTGCTCGCCGATGACGGCAATGTCCTGGCCGAGCGCGGCTCGTTCTTCGGCGACGAGGTCCGCCTCGACGAGCTCCCCGCCTTTGTCCCGCAGGCGGTCATCGCCATCGAGGACCGTCGCTTCTACCAGCATTTCGGCGTCGACTTCCTCGGCCTGCTGCGTGCCGGCTTCGCCAATCTCCAGGCCGGTCGGGTCGTCGAGGGCGGCTCGACCATCACCCAGCAGCTCGCCAAGAACCTGTTCCTCCAGCCCGACCGCACCATCGAGCGCAAGTTCCAGGAGATGATCCTCGCCTTCTGGCTCGAGAGCAAATTCACCAAGGACGAGATCCTGCAGCTCTATCTGAACCGGGTCTACTATGGCGCGGGCGCCGTTGGCATCGAGCGTGCCGCGCAGCGCTTCTTTTCCCGCTCCGCCCGCGACGTCAATCTCGCCCAGGCGGCGATCCTGGCGGCGGTGCTGAAGGCGCCCTCGGCCTACAATCCGATCAACCATCCCGACCGCGCCACGGCGCGGGCGCGCCTGGTCATCAGCGGCATGGTGGAAGCCGGCTTCATCACCCAGAGCGAGGCCGACCGGTCAGCCACCCTCAAGACCCCGGTGAAAGTGTCGAGCTACCTGCCGGCCACCCAATATATCGTCGACTATGTCAGCGAGCAGCTGCCCGACCTCGTTGGCAAGTACGACCAGTCGATCGTCGTCGAGACCACCATCGACCGCAAGCTTCAGACCGCCGCCGAGCGCTCGGTGCGCCGCCATCTGGAGCGCGAGGGCGTCAAGCTCAATGCCACCCAGGCGGCGGTGGTGACCATGAACGGGCTCGGCGACATCAAGGCGATGGTCGGCGGCCGCTCCTATGCCAAGAGCCAGTTCAACCGCGCCGTCAAGGCGAAGCGCCAGCCCGGCTCCGCCTTCAAGGCCTTCGTCTATCTCACCGCCATCGAGCAGGGCGCAACGCCCGAATCGATCGAGGTCGACGAACCGGTGCAGATCGGCAACTGGTCGCCCGAGAACTACCGCCGCCAATATCTCGGCCCCGTCAGCCTGACCCGAGCCTTGGCGCTGTCGCTCAACACCGTCGCCGCCAAGGTGGCGCAGGCGGCGGGGCCGCCGAACGTCGCCGCCACCGCCAAGCGGCTCGGCATCCTGTCGCCGCTCCAGGCCAATGCCTCGATCGCGCTTGGCACCTCCGAGGTCACCCTCCTCGAGCTCGCCAGCGCCCATGTGCCGTTCTCCAATGGCGGCTTTGCCGTCATCCCCCATGTGGTGAGCCGGATCACCACCCGCGACGGCAAGGTGCTTTACCAGCGCCATGGCGGCGGTCCCGGCAAGGTCGTCGGCCTTTACGAGCTCGGCGCCATGAACACCATGCTGCGCGAGGTCGTCGCCAACGGCACCGCCCGCCGGGCGGCGCTTCCCGGCCATGACGTCGCCGGCAAGACCGGCACCAGCCAGGATTATCGCGACGCCTGGTATATCGGCTATTCCGCCCAGTTTCTCACCGGCGTCTGGGTCGGCAATGACGATAACTCGCCGACCAAGAAGGTCACCGGCGGCAGCATTCCCGCCGCCATCTGGGTCGACATCATGCGGCCCCTCCACGCCAGTCTCCCGTCCGAACCGCTTCCTGGCGATTATCGCCCGCCCTATGGCGCCGGTATCGACGGCCCGATGGCAGAGAGCGAGCATTTCGATGGCGGCGGTGGTGGCGGCCGCGGCGGGGGATTTTTCGAGGCGTTGGAGAATCTGTTCGGCGGCCGCGCCCGCTCGGCGCCGCGGCGCGAGCCGATCTACCCCGACAGCGAGATGTATGGCGACGGGCCCTATCCGCTGACCGAGGCGCAGCGCCGCGAGCGGCTGCGCCAGCGCCGCGAGATGCTCGACCAGCTCGACTGATCCAGGGTCGGGACCCTGTTACCGCCCCACCCCATAGAGATGAATCCCGCTGCCATGCGTCTTCAGCCAGCTTCGCGCCATGTCCGCCTCCGGGCACAGCATATGCACCAGCGACCAGAAACGGCGGCCATGGTTCATCTCCTTGAGATGCGCCACCTCATGGGCCGCGACATAGTCGAGCACGAAGGGCGGCGCCAGGATCAGCCGCCAGGAATAGGATAGCGTCCCCAACGCCGAGCACGACCCCCAGCGGCTTGCCGTGTCGCGCACCGCAACCCTGCTGAAGCGCAGGCCGAGCCGCTCGGCATGGTGGTGCGACGCCCTGCCAAGATCCAGCGCCGCCTGGCGCTTCAGCCAGTCGGCGAGTCGGCGCTCGACATGCGCGGTCCCGCCCGGCACCAGGATGGCCGGCTCGGGCAGCGCGCTCAGCCGGACCGTGCCGCGCCCGCCGGTCGCCTCGATCCGATGCGTGCGACCGCGCAGCGGAATGCGCTGACCGGGTGCGAAGGGGACCCGCTCGGGACTGCGGGCGATGCGTTCGAGGATCCATCTCTGCTCCGACGCCGCGAAGGTCAGCGCCGCCCGCTGCGAGGTGTAATGCGGCAAGGTCAGGACGATTCCGAGGCCGGACCGGTCGATCCTGAGGATGATACGACGGGCATTGGCGCGACGACGGAAGGTGACGGGCAGCCTTTTGCCTTCTATGAGAAGCTCACCGTCTCGGGATTGGCGCAGGTCGCGCT
>JBKOZY010000038.1:0-2179 GCA_046726135.1 Pseudomonadota bacterium
ATCTCGGGCTGGCCCACCGCGCCGTCCGCCTTGGCGATGTGGAAGAGGCCGTCGAGCACGTCCTCGAGCACGCCCGGCTGGTCGCCGAACAGCGAGGCGACCTCGCCGGCATAAAGCTCGTAACCGGCGACGTCCTGTTTGGCGAGGTTGAAGACATAGGCGACATTGGGGAGCTCGTCGGGCGGGATGTGGAACACTTCGCGAAAGGCCTTCACCTCACGCTCGGTGACGGCACCGTCGACTTTGGCCATCTTGGCGCCGAGCGCGATCATGCCGATGGTGAAACCGACCGATTTCTCGGGATCGGCCGAACCGGAATCGGCTTTGCCGGCAATGCGGCGCAGCCCGGCAGCGATGTCGCTGCCCAGTGCCGTCACCTGCTCGGCAATTTTGACCCAAATCGACATTGCGTCCTCGTGGCGCCTTGGCTAAACAGCCACTATCCCGAGACGATCGCGACAGCAAGAGGCGGCCGATGGCGCGTCAATTCATCTATCATATGCAAGGGCTCACCAAGGGCTATTCCAGCGGCAAGAAGGTGCTGGAGAACATCCATTTGCAATTTTATCCCGATGCCAAGATCGGCGTGCTGGGGCCGAACGGCTCGGGCAAGTCGACGCTTTTGCGCATCATGGCCGGTCTCGACCGCGAGTTCTCGGGCGAAGCCTGGGTGGCGGAAGGAGCGACCGTCGGTTATCTGCCACAGGAGCCCGAGCTCGATCCGGCGCTCGACGTCATGGGCAATGTCATGGAGGGGGTGGCGGCGAAGAAGGCGGTGCTCGACCAGTACAATGCGCTGATGAGCGACTACAATGAGGAAAATGCCGACAAGGCGGCAAAGCTCCAGGACATCATCGATGCCCAGAATCTGTGGGACCTCGACGCGCAGGTCGAGCAGGCGATGGATGCGCTGCGCTGCCCGCCGGGCAATGCCACGGTCGACCGGCTGTCGGGCGGCGAGAAGCGGCGGGTGGCGCTGACCCAGCTCCTGCTGCGCCAGCCCGACCTCCTGCTGCTCGATGAGCCGACCAACCACCTCGATGCCGAATCGGTCAACTGGCTCGAGCATCATTTGCGGGCCTATCCGGGCGCCATCCTCATTGTCACTCACGACCGCTACTTCCTCGACAATGTCACCGGCTGGATTCTCGAGCTCGATCGCGGTCGCGGCATCCCCTATGAGGGGAACTACTCGGCCTATCTCGCCAAGAAGGCCAAGCGCTTCGCTCAAGAAGGGCGGGAGGACGCGGCGCGCCAGCGGGTGCTCGAGCGCGAGCAGGCGTGGATCGCCGCCTCGCCGAAGGCGCGGCAGGCCAAGTCGAAAGCGCGCATCAAGGCCTATGACGAGCTGCTCAGGGTCAACGAGGAGCGGCTGCGCTCGCAGGCCGCCCAGATCGTGATCCCGCCAGGGCAGCGGCTCGGCACCACCGTCATCGAGATCAAGGATCTGAGCAAGGGCTATGACGACCGGCTGCTGATCGAGGGCCTGAGCTTCTCGCTGCCGCCCGGCGGCATTGTCGGGGTGATCGGGCCGAATGGCGCCGGCAAGACGACGCTGTTCCGCATGCTGACCGGCGAGGAGAAGCCGGATCGCGGCGCGATCCGCATCGGCGACAGCGTCAATCTCGGCTATGTCAATCAGAGCCGCGACGCGCTCAACCCGGTCAAGACGGTTTGGGAGGAGATCTCCGGCGGCAACGACGTGCTGTCGCTCGGCAAGCGCGAGGTTAATTCGCGGGCCTATACCAGCGCCTTCAACTTCAAGGGCACCGACCAGCAGCAGAAGGTCGGCACGCTGTCGGGCGGACAGCGCAACCGGGTTCATCTCGCCAAGGTGCTGAAGTCGGGCGCCAATGTGCTGCTGCTCGACGAGCCGACCAACGATCTCGACACCGAGACGCTGGCGGCGCTCGAGGAGGCGCTCGAGGACTTCGCCGGCTGCTGCGTCATCATCAGCCACGACCGGATGTTCCTCGACCGGCTGGCGACGCACATCCTCGCCTTCGAGGGCGACAGCCATGTCGAATGGTTCGAAGGCAATTTCGCCGACTACGAGGAAGACAAGAAGCGCCGGCTCGGCGAGGACGCGGTGATGCCGAAGCGGATCAAGTACAAGCAGTTTGCACGGTAAAGGCAGTGGGCAGTAGGCAGTAGGCAGTAGGCAGTGACCGCGTATCCT
>JBKOZY010000039.1:0-19490 GCA_046726135.1 Pseudomonadota bacterium
GGGCAGCGCCGCCACGCCCGACAGCTTCGCCGATGAGGAATATCGCAGCTTGAGCGCCTTCATCCTGGTGAATGGCGAGGGCAAGAAGCAGCCGGTCCGGTTCATCATGTCGCCGGAGAAGCTCGTCCATCTCGATCCGGCCGATGCGATGAAGCGCGATCGCGACTTCCTGTTCAAGGATCTCGGCGAGCGGCTGAAGGCCGGCCCGGTGACATTCCATCTCAAGGCGCAGCTGGCAGAGGCCGGCGACCCGACCAATGACGCGACCAAGGCCTGGCCGGCAGAGCGCAAGGTCGTCGAGCTTGGGACGCTGACGATTGACAAGATCGTACCGGACAGCGCCCAGGCGGAGAAGGCGCTGCTGTTCCTCCCCGGCCAGCTCGCCGAGGGGATCGAGACTTCCGATGATCCGCTGACGGCGATCCGCGACTCGACCTATGCAGCGTCGTTCTCGCGGCGATCGCCCTAAGAGAGGCAGTCGTCAAATAGGCAATAGGCCGTGATCGGTGCCCTTCCCGACTGCCTATTGCCTACTGCCTCACACCTTGGTGAACACCAGCAGGCAGCGGCCGTAGGTCTGTGACGAATAAGCCGCTCGTGCGACCAAGCCGCCACTCCTGATGACGAGCAGCGCGTTGATGCGGGCGCTCTTGCCGAAAGCATTGAGGATGAAGGAGGCGTTCCTGCCGCGCAGCCTGCCGGCCGAGATCGTGCCCCGATCATAGAAGCTGGTGTTGCCGAGCCGACCCGAGAAGCGGTTGACGCTGTGCTGGGCAATAAAGGCGGCGCCGCGATATTGGCCGCGCGGGCAAATGGCTCGCCAGGCCCAACGCCCGGTGAGGGAGGCTGCCTGTCCCCTGTCGTACTTTCGCGAGGCTGCCGCGGCCGGATCGGCGCCCATGATGCTGGCGGTGAGCATGAACATCGCGATCACCGCGAAAATCTGCAGCCAAAAATTGCTACGCATTGCGCAACCTCTGTCGATGAATCAACGAGCGCCCCGCTCGCCCGGACACCGTAGCAAATATCCGACCACCGGTCACCGGCTCGCTCAGTGCGCGTCCTTCCATTTGATGGAGCAGCCGATCGAGGGCAGCTGCTCGACGGAAGGCCGCTCGCCGCGCGCGATCGCGCGCATCGCCTCGACGAGCTCGCGGCGGGCGCCCGGAGGCGGCGGGGCGGTGCGCCCCTCATCGAGGCGGCCGCGATATTTGAGCTTGCCATCCTTGTCGAAGCCGAAGAAATCCGGCGTGCAAACGGCGTCATAGGCGCGCGCCGCCGTTTGATCCTCATCATGCAGATAGGGAAAGGGGAAGCTGTGGGTGCGGGCGAAATGCTTCATATTGTCGAAGGAATCCTCCGGATAGGCCGCGGCATCGTTGGAGCAGATGGCGGCAAAGCCGATCCCTTCGGCCATCAGCGCCTTGGCGTCGCTCACCAGCCGGCCGATCACCGCTTTGACATAGGGACAGTGGTTGCAGATGAAGACGACGACCGTGCCATTGGGGCCGGCAATGTCCTCCAGCGCATAGGTCTTGCCGTCGGTCGCCTTCAGGCGGAAATCAGGGGCCGGCGAATCGAATTCGGTCGAGGAGGCAGAGACAGCCATGGCGCAAGTTCCTTGGTGAACGGGGTTGGGGGCATTGTAGACGATAAAGGCAGTCGGCAATAGGCATTAGGCAGCGAGCGGCGGGCTTCACGACTGCCTATTGCCTACTGCCTGCCGCCAGCTTGTCACGCCAGCCGAGGCCGGCCTCGGTCAGCGCCCGCGGTTTGTACTCGGCCCCGACCCAGCCATCATAGCCGAGGCGGTCGAGGTGCCCGAGAATATGGGCATAGTCGATCTCGCCCTCATCCGGCTCGGCGCGGCTCGGCACGGCGGCGATCTGGACATGGCCGATGATCGGCAGGAACGTCTCGAGCCGGCGGGTCAGGTCGCCCTCGGTGATCTGCAGGTGGTAGCAGTCGAACATCAGCCTGATGTTGGAGCGTCCGGTCCGTTCAATGATGGTGGCCGCCTCGGCGCTGTGGGACAGCACATAGCCCGGAGCATCGCGATGGTTGATCGGCTCGATCAACAGGGTGATGCCGGTGCCTTGCGCCTTGTCGGCGGCGATCCGCAGGTTGTCGACGAAGACGCTCTCGGCGGCGGCTCGATCCGCCGGATCGCTCTTGCCGGCCATGCAGTGGATGGCGGTGGCGCCGATCCTCCTGGCGTAGTCGAGCGAGAGATCGAAGCCCGACTGGAACTCGGCCTCGCGACCGGGCACGGCGCCAAGGCCGAAATCGGCGCTGCCGCCGCGCGGCGTATTGACCCCGAGCATGGTGAGGTCATGCGCCGCGATCGCATCGCGCACCGGCTCGGGAGGAACGTCGTAGGGCCAGTGCATCTCGATCGCGGCAAAGCCGGCGGCGGCTGCGGCGTGGATGCGGTCGATGAGCGGCCGGTCGGCGAAGAGGAAGCCGATATTGGCTGAGAGTCGCATCTGCCAGGTTCCCGTATCGTCTCCATTGAGGCAGTCGGCATTAGGCAATAGGCAGTGAACGAGCCCTTCCCTACTGCCTACTGCCTACTGCCTACTGCCTACTGCCTACTGCCTACTGCCTGCTGCCTACTGCCTTCTACACCAGCCTCGCATCGACCCGGCCGATCTCGCCGAAATCGGCAATGATTTGATCGCCTGGCCTGACCGGCACCGGCACCACGCAGGTGCCGGTCGAGACGAGGTCGCCATCGCCGAGGCCGCCGGCGAACTCCGCCACCTCATTGGCGAGCCAGGTCAGGGCAAGCCGCGGATCGCCGAGCACATTGGCGCCCGTCCCGTGAGCGACCGCCTTGCCGTTCTTGTAAAAGGTGGCGGGGTGGGCAGCGAGGTCGATGCCGCGCCAGCGGTCGGGTGCCGGATCGCCGACAAAGAACCAGCCGGCACAGGCGGCATCGACGATGAGCTGCTCGGCGCCGACCGACGTGAAGTCGCGGAAGCGCGAGTCCGGAACCTCGATGGTCGGATGGAGGGTGCTAACGGCGGCGAGCACCTCGTCGACCGTATACGGACGATCGCGCAAAGGCAGGTCGCGCCCCATGCGGAAGGCGAACTCGGCTTCGGCCACCATCATGACATTGTTGGCGAGCGGACCGGCCATGCCGTCGGGCAGCACCTTGGTCTCGAGCAGCCTCCCGGCGAGCGGACCCGAGACATTGATGTGCTTCTGGCCGGCGGTGCTGGTGCCGGCGATCTTCCAGCCGACCGTCAGCTGCCCGGAGGCCCGCGGCAGACCCGCTTGCGCTTCATAGGCCGCGGCCCGGTCCTTCGGACGAAGCGCTGGCGGCAGGCTGTCGAGCTTGCGGCCGGCGCACCAGGCATCCCAGATCAACGCTGCCGCACTGGCCTCGGTCATTGGAGTCTCCTTCTTCTTCTTCCAAGGCAGTAGGCATTAGGCATTAGCCAGTGATACGCGCTCTTCCCTACTGCCTACTGCCTACTGCCTACTGCCTACTGCCTACTGCCTACTAACGGATCGAGCCCGAATGTCCGGACAAGGTCGTCGATCTCGGCCGGCGACAGCATGCGCGGCGCGAGGCCGCGCAGCAAGAGAACGAGCCTGGCGGTCTCCTCCAGCTCCTCGATGGCGTAGACGGCGCTTTCGAGGCTCTTACCGGCGACCACCGGGCCGTGATTGGCAAGAAGCACGCAAGCGTGGCGGCCGGCAAGGGCGCGAATGGCCTCGGCCACCGCGGGGTCGCCGGGACGGAAATAGGGGATCAGCGCCAGCCGGCCGACCCGCATCAGCGAATAGGCGGTGATCGGCGGCAGCACATTGTCGGGATCGCTGGCGGGAAGAGTCGAGAGCGCAACCGAATGGCTCGAATGGAGATGGACCACCGCGGCGGTGTCGCCACGGGTGTCGTAGAGCGCGGCATGAAGCGGCAGCTCCTTGGTCGGGGGCAAGCCGCTCTCGACCTTGCCGCGCAAGTCGAGGCGGCAAAGCTCGGCGGGATCGAGAAAGCCGAGCGAGGCATCGGTCGGCGTCACCAGCAAACCGCCGTCGGGCAGGCGCGCGCTGATGTTGCCAGACGCGCCGGGGGTGAGGCCGCGCTCGAACAAGGAGCGGGCGAAGCGGCAGATCTGCTCGCGGAGCGCATTTTCCCCTGTCACCGGCCTTCTCCCAGAATCCGGACCGCCTTCTCGTAGAAGTCGACGGCGCCGAAATTGCCCGATTTGAGGGCAATGGCGAGAGCGCGGCCATCGTGGCGCGCCCGCATCGCCGGCACCCCCGGATCGATCTCCGGCCCGATCTCCAGCTCGGCAATGCCGATGGCGCCGACGACGGCGCCGGCGGTCTCGCCGCCACCAACCACCAGGCGACCGAAACCCTCCTCGACGAGCTTCGATGCCAGCTGACCGAAAAACTGCTCGATGCCTTGCGCCGCGCGACCGCCGAAGCGCTGCTGTGCCGCCGCGACCTGTTCCGGCGGCGCCGTCGAATAGGCAATGGGCGCGCGTGCCCTGAGCGACCAGAGCTCGTCGGCCACGGCATCGACGGTGAGCTCTCCGGCAATGATCGCGTCGGGGCGTATGGCAATGCCTGGATGCTGCTGCAGATGAGAGCTGAGCTGGGCGCGCGACTGGTTGGAGCAGCTCCCCGACAGAATGACGGCTGGCGCATCGACCGGCTCGAAGGAGGGGGCGCGCTCCGTCAGCAGGCCGGCTTCCCGGAAATTGTCGGGGAGCCCCAGCGCGATGCCGGAGCCGCCGGTGACGAGCACGGCATCGCTCAGCGCCCGGCCGATCGCCAGGAGATCGGCATCGCTCAACGCATCGACGACGACCAGGCGACGGTCTTCCGCTGCAAGAGCAGCGGCAATCGATCCGGCGCCGCGCTGAACGATGTCATAGGCGATGTGGCCAACGTCGCTCGTGGTCTGCCGTCCAAGCCAGCGGCGGATGTCCGAGTCGGTCATCGGGTTCAGCGGATGGCGCTCCATGCCGCTTTCGGAGAGCAGGCGATCCCTGACGAAGAGATGCCCCTGATAGACGGTGCGGCCATTGGTCGGGAAGGCCGGGCAGACCACCACGGCTTTGGTCGCCAGAGCTCCGCACAAGGCTTCGGCCACCGGCCCGATATTGCCTTCAGGCGTCGAGTCGAAGGTCGAGCAATATTTGAAGAGATATTGCCGGCAGCCCTGCTCCTTCAGCCAGGCCAGCGCCGCGAGCGATTGCCGGACCGCATCGGCGGGCGCGATGGAGCGCGTCTTGAGGCTGACGACGCCCGCCTCGATGCCGCTTCGCGCGCTCCCCCGCGGCACACCGACCAGCTGGATCACCGCCATGCCGCCGCGCGCCAGCGTGTTGGCGAGGTCGCTCGCGCCGGTGAAGTCGTCGGCGATGGCACCGAGCAGCATCAATGTTCTCCGTTCACAATCTGAGCACGACGGCGTAGTTTACGGCCAGCCTTTCTTCAAGACCTTTTCGAGATGTTCGACCAGCGCGGCGCGTTTTTCAGTAGGCAGGCCGTCGAGGTTTTGCATGCGCCATTTGACCGCTGGCAAGTCGCTGGCGCCTTTCACACCCAGCAAATCCCACTCGGGCTTGCCCCGCTCGAACGACATAAGAAACTTGCGGTGGTTGTCCGGCATGTTGCCGACGATCTCGACGACGAGATTTTCGCGCGTCTTGACCAGATCGTCTCGCGAAACAGGCTTGTCGGTCATGCCCTCGAAGCCGCGCGCATATTCCTGGCCGATATCCTTGTGCGGTGAGCCGAGCACCTCGGCCATAGGCCGATGATGGCTGAGCATGTACACGATGAAAGCCGTGCGCAGATTGTCATCGATACCTTCGTTGGCCATCAGATCCCCGACATCGAACAGGTCGCGCGGATGCTGGCGATCGAGCGCGGCGACGATTTTCCCAGCGTAGAGATCACCCCACGACACCACCTGGATTTCAGCGAAACCGAATTCATCTTCCACTTTTTCTGAAACCGTCCGAAGCTCAGGCTCGAAGACGCAGCCGCGCAACACCGGCGTTACCTCGATTTTTGTCTGAACGCCGTCCGCGCGCGCGAGCATCGACGTCACCGCGCCGTCATGCTGCCGCTGGTCCATTCGGGCGCCGCCGATTGTTGTCCGGATGCGTTCCGCGATGCGCTTCATCGCAGCATCGATTTCCGCAAGAGAATCCGTGCGTGGCATCACCGGCACATATGTGAGATCGATATCGATCGACAGGCGCGGCATGTTGCGGACGAACAGATTGATCGCAGTACCGCCTTTGAGAGCGAAGCATTTTTCTTTTGCGACCAGCGGAATGACGCGGACCAGCAGCGCGACCTGACGGCGGTAGAGATCGGCGAAAGGCATCAGAATGCATCGGGTATGGTTATTTGAAAAACTGGCTCGAGGCGCCCGCCTTTTACCAGCATGCGTTTTCCTTTGCCGAGGTCGAAATTCTCGCGCTTGACGAACTTCGTCCAGGAATGCGGGTGACGTGACGCGAAGAAGAAGAAGAGGCGCTTGACCTTAACGCTTTTGCAGTCGCCGAGCAGCTTCTGCAGGCGTCGCGGTCGCAGTGACGACAGTCCCTCGAACAGCTTGTCGGCCTGTTCGAAGGTTTCGTGGGCGGGAAGTTCGTTCAGCAATTCGAGGATGGCGCGCTCCGGCGTCGAAAGCGTGAGCGGCCAATCCCAATGTCCCCATGGCTGCACGATGAAGCCGGTGTTGGCCCCGGCGCCGGCGAGCTTGTTCTGGGCCACATCCCACGCGCGGCTTGTCGTCCCTAAGTGCACCCGCTCGTTATGAAAGAGCGTCCGGTCATTGTGATAGAGGAAGCGCACGCTAAAGGGGAGCTTGTAAAGCCAATTCGGCGGAGGCATCGGTCCGTACAGATGGACCTCTTTTTCATTCTTTATCAGGAAATGCGCAAAGCCTTGCAACTCCAGCGCGGTACGCCCGCCGACCGTAAGTGGGCTTCGGAGCAGGATGGTCTGAAGTGATATCACCACCTGCTGCCATGACAACTTCTCGCGCGGGCGCCGGTAGACGCGCCGGGCGGGCTGCTCAAGACGGCCCGTGGCGACGTAATGGCTGCGGAGGTTGGTAGCGAAGCCGTGTTCGGTCAGCCATGCGGCATCTACCAGCAATCCTTCGGGGAGCTGCTGTTCCAGCAGGTTTAGCTTGCCGGTCGTTTGCTCAACCATATTGAGCTAACTAGCACAATTTCAAACTGCATCCTAGTTTAAAGTTTCCTCGATTTAGTCAATGAGGTTGAGCGAAACCGATAAACTGTAAACCAAATTGGTGATTTTTTGGCGGCATCACGCCCCGAGCCTGCCGCCGAGCTCGTCCTCGATATGGATGCGGACGATCTCGTCGAAGCTCCTCTCGGCGGTGAAGCCCAGCGCCGCGGCGCGCTCGGCCGTGAAGACGCGTGGCCAGCCCTCGACGATGCCGGCGATCACCGGATCGGGCTCGCGCCGGATCAGCCGGACCGCCCCCTCCCCCGCCACCCGGCGCAAGGCCTCGATCTCCTCGCCGACGGTGACCGAGAGACCGGGCATGGAGAGGTTGCGCCGGGTGCCCAGAGGGCTCAGATCGATGGTCGCGGCATGGATCAGAAAGGCAACCGCCGCGCGGGGGCTGGCATGGCTGTGACGGACATCTTCGCCGACCGGCAGCACCGCCTCCTTGCCGACCAGCGGCTCGCGGATGATGCTGGAAAAGAAGCCGGAGGCCGCCTTGTTGGGGAGACCCGGGCGGACGCAGATGGTCGGCAGGCGGATGCCGATGCCGTCGAAGAAGCCGCGGCGGGAGTAATCCGACAGCAGCAGCTCGCCGATCGCCTTCTGGGTGCCGTAGCTGGTCAGCGGCGCCGGGATGAAGTCATCGCCGATCGCTTCGGGGAACGGCGCGCCGAACACCGCGATGGAGGAGGTGAAGACGAGGCGCGGCCGGTAAGGCTGCGCGGCATGGCGGATCGCCTCGAACAGCAGCCGGGTGCCATCGAGGTTGATGCGGTAGCCCTTGTCGAAATCGGCCTCCGCCTCGCCGGAGACGATCGCTGCAAGGTGAAAGATCAGATCGGGCCGATGAGCGACCAATGCGGCGGCAGCCCCGGGTGCGGCGAGATCGGCGGCGATCAAGTCGACCGCAATGGTCGAGCGCGGCTGCTCGGGCATGACGACATCGGCGAGCACCAGGCTCGCCAGGCTCTGCCTGCCGATGCAACCGTCGGCGAGAAGCCGGGCCGTCAGCTTGCGGCCGATCATGCCGGCGGCGCCGATGATCAGGACCTTGATGCCTTGGTCTTGCTCAGTCATGCGACGATGTGCACCACCTCATAGGGACCAAGCTCGATCGTGCCACGGTCGAGCCTGTCGCTCGGCTTCACCAGCGCGTCGGGATCCTCGGCTGCCTTGACGAAGCTCCGACCGTCGAGCCGGGCGATGCGGCCGCCTGCGATGCCCTCGAGCGTGACACGCTGCGGCTCGGCGGTGAGATTGGCAAGCCACAGTGTCGTCGCATCGCCGTTGCGGGCGGCGATGGCCTGCACATGGCGCGGGGCGGTCACCGCGACCTCCCGCAGGGTGGCACGCCCGAGGGCGCCAAGCCCGCGCAGGATGTGATAGGCGGGATAAAGTCCCCCGCCCTCGTCATACCAGGCCTGCGGCCAGTCGGCCCGCGAATGCACCACGCCGAAGGGACCGGCAAGGCCGCCAAGGGCGATCGCCTCGGCGCCGCCATAGGCGAAATGCGCGAAATAGGCGAGGTTCCAGGCGGCACCGAGGAGGCCTCTCTGGCGCGGATCGTTGCGGTTCATCGCCTGGCGGATGTCTTGCGGATTGTCGGCGACCGCCGCGCCATAGGGATTGTCGCGCATGGCGATGGCGCTCGGCCCGACGGCATAGGGCTTGTCGGCGATGAAGCTCCTGACGCTCAGCGCAATTTGGGGCAACGCCTCCAGGCTCTCGGTGACCGAGCGGTCGTCGCCGGCATGGACGAGTGCCGAGGTGGTGAAGCTGACGAAGTCGAGGCGGTCGAGCGGCGGCCGCTTGCGATTGAGCTCGGTGAAGAAGCTGAACATGCCGCCGCCGATGCGGGCCTTCGGGAAATGGCGGCGGGCGGCCTGATAGAATTCGCCGGCGGGCGGGCATGGCGGCCATGGCGTGCCGGGAAGCACGCATTTGAGATCGGGCGCCGGCGACAGCAGCACCACCGGGAAGGGGTTGCCGAGCTTGGACGCCGCCGCGGCGAGGCTCGCGATCTCCTCCTCATAGCCCTCGACGCTGCCGATCACCGCCTCGAGCCAGGGCGTGGCGCGAAGCTCCCTGGCGGTCGCTGCGGCGTCGGCGAGGCTCGCCGCGTCATGGCCCTTGCGGCTATCGTGATGGCAGACGAGATAGGACAGCCCGAGCTTCGCGAGGACGGCGCGATTGTCGTTGACGCCGGCGATGTCCTCCGGCGCGAGACCGGCGCCGAGCGCCGGGACGGGGCCTTGATCCTTGCCGATGCGCACGCTCACCGCCGTCCGCGCGCTCACACTTGCGGCCGGCCGGCCCGCGACCGACAGGCGCACCGCCTGCTCGACGGTGGTGCCCTTGGCCAGCGTATAGGGCCAGGGCAGAGCGAGCGGCCGCACATAGGTCTTGTAGGAGGCATCGGTCCAGTTGCGCTGGTCCTCCATCTCGAACGTGTCGCCTTCCATGCGGCACTCGACCGTCGCGCCGGGCGCAAAGGAATGGGTGATGGCGCGCAGGTTCATCATCGGCTGGACGGGATCGATCAGCTCGGGGAAGCGGGTGTCGGCGACCTTGCCGTCGACCGTCTCGATCCTGGCCGGCGCGCCGGCGACGCCGTTGATCGGATGCAGCACCACGAAGCCGGTGCGGGCGGTGAGGAAGTCGGTCACCGCCTCGCCCTTGGCGGTGAAGTCGAGCTTGCCGGCGCTTTCGCCGGTGATCACCGCGGAGTAGCGGAACTGCTGTTTCGCATCGCGCGTCACCGCGTCATAGGTGACCGTGAAGCGGTCGCCGTCGGCGGTCACCTGAAGGTTCGAGATCTCGGGATTGTAGGTGCCCCAGTTCTTGTCGCGGACGATGAAGGAGACGGCACGGATCATCTCGATGCCGTCATAGCGGATGTAGCGGAGATTGCCGGCCTCGAGCTCGGCGGTGAGCTTGCCGGCGGCGAGGAGACGCGGCGGCTCGACCTCCTGGTCGGTGCCGGTGAGCATGACCGCGGGCGACGGTGGTTGGCGCATGTCCCTTCCTCCAGCTGTCATTCGGCGAGGCCGTGGGCGAACACCTTGCCGCTTTCGGGATCGATCAGAATGGCATGGCCCATGTCGAAGGCAAGTTCGATGGCGGCGCCGGGCTTGAGCGCGGCATGGGCGTCGGCCTCGGCGACCACCGTGGCATTGGCGAGCCGTGCCGTCACATAGGTGCGCGAGCCGGTCGGCTGGACGAGCTCGATCGAGGTCCTGAGCGTCACCTCGTTGGGGCCGGCGATGCCGCTCGCCTCGCCGATATGCTGCGGCCTGACGCCCAAGGTCACCGGGCGGTCGGCATGGGCATGCGCCGCCGCCGCCAGCGCCATGGGAAGCGCGAGGTTGGTGCCGTCGCTCGCCTCGAAGCTCAAGCCCCGACCATTGGCGATGAGCCTGCCGGGCAGCAGGTTGATCTTGGGCGAGCCGAGAAAGCCGGCGACGAAGCGGGTCGCCGGCCGGTCATAGAGATCGAGCGGCGCGCCGACCTGCTCGATCTGGCCGCTGTTCATCAGCACGATGCGATCGGCGAGCGTCATCGCCTCGATCTGATCGTGGGTGACATAGATCATGGTGGCGGCGAGATCCTGGTGGAGCCGCTTGATCTCGCTGCGCATCTCGTCACGGAGCTGGGCATCGAGATTGCTCAGGGGCTCGTCGAAGAGGAAGAGCTTGGGATTGCGGACGATGGCGCGGCCGATGGCGACGCGCTGGCGCTGGCCGCCGGAGAGGTGGCGGGGATGGCGGTCGAGCAGGCCGCCAATGCCGAGAAGCTCGGCGGCGCCCTTGACCCGGCGCTGGGTCTCGGCCTCGGGGGTGCGGCGGGCGCGCAGGCCGAAGGCGATGTTGTCGCTGACGTTCATATAGGGATAGAGCGCGTAGTTCTGGAACACCATGGCGATGTCGCGATCGCGCGGGCGGACGTCATTGACCTCCCTGCCGTCGATCTCGATCGTGCCCTTGTCGATGTCCTCGAGTCCGGCGATGGTCCTGAGCAGCGTCGACTTGCCGCAGCCCGACGGGCCGACCAGCACGGCGAACTCGCCGGAGGACACTTTGAGGTCGATGCCGCGCAGCACCTCGACCGGGCCGAAACGCTTGTGCAATCCATGGATGGTCAGCTCGGCCATGGTCGTCTCACCCCTTGACCGCGCCCATCGAGATGCCGCGCACCAGGAAGCGCTGCATGGTCGCCACCGCGAGGAAGATCGGCACGGTGCCGAGCACCGACATGGCGGCGATCTTGGCCCAGAAATTGGACTGGCCGCCGAAATAGTGGGTGACCTGAACCGTGTAGGTGATGACCTCGGTCCGGGTCAGCACCAGCGCGAAGATGAAGTCGTTCCAGGCGAAGACGAAGGTGAAGACGGCGGTGGCGAACAGACCGGCGCGGACCATCGGGAACACCACCTTCCACAGCACCTCCCAGCGGGTGCAGCCATCGACCAGGGCGCTCTCCTCGAGCTCGAGCGGCACCTCCTCGATATAGCCGCGCATCATCCAGATGACATAGGGCAGGCTGAAGGCGGTGTAGAGGATGATGAGGCCGTGATAGGTGTCGACCCAGCCGAGCCAGACATAGAGCAGGAAGATCGGGAAGATGATGGCGATCGGCGGCATCAGGCGTTGCGAGATGATCCACACGGCGAGGTTCTCGCCGCCGGTGCGGAACCGCACCAGGCTGTAGGCGCACATGGTCCCGAGCACCATGGCGATGAGGGTGCTGATGCTGGCCAGCACCAGGCTGTTCCAGACGGTGAAGGCATCGCCGTCCTTGAACAGCACATGATAATTGGCGAACTGGATGCTCTTCGGGTACCAGACCGGCGGATAGTGGAAGATCTCGGCCGGCGTCTTGAAGGAGATGATGAACAGCCAATAGACCGGGAAGATGAAGAACAGGGTGAAGGCGATCGCGGCGGCATAGCGCAGCGGCAGGGCGAGGCGGCGGCGGGCGTTCATTTGGCAAGCCCCATGCGCCGGATGGCCCAGGTGACGACGATCGACATCAGGGCGACGATGAGGAAGGCGATGGCCGCGGTGTAGCTCGACTCGAATTGCTGGAAGCCCTGGACATAGGTGTAGATCGAGATGGTCTCGGTCATGGTGCCGGGACCGCCGCCGGTCAGCGCCCAGATGACGTCGAAGATGCGGAAGAGATCGACGCCGCGGATCAGGATGGCGATGGCCATGACCGGCCAGATCGCCGGCAGCACGATCTTGAAGAAGATGCGCGGGAAGCGGGCGCCGTCGAGCTCGGCCGCCTCGAGCTGGGAGCGGTCGACATGCGACAGCGCCGCGAGCAGGATCAGGAACATGAACGGCGTCCACTGCCAGATCTCGCAGATGAGAATCGCCGGATAGACGAGCTTGGGGTTCACCGTCCACAGCAGAACCTGCTGGTGACCGGTCAGCCAGCTGATGATCTGGTTGACCGGCCCGTAACGCTGGTCGAACATCAGCCGCCAGGTGGCGCCGGCGACGATCGGCGAGATGATGGTCGGCAGCACGATCAGGGCGATGAAGGGCTGCCGGCCCGGCATGTGCTCGAGAAAGAGCTGTGCCATGACAAGCCCGAGCACCAGCTCGAGCGGCAGCGCCACGGCGGTGATCAGCAGCGTGTGCAGGACGGCTTCCCAGAGACGGCGATCGCGGAACAGCTGGGCATAGTTCATCAGCCCGTGAAAGGACGTGTCCTGATCGAGCATCGTCAGGTTCTGGAAGCTGATCACCAGCGAGTAGATCAGCGGAAAGAGGCCGATCAGCAGGAGCAGCAGAACGGCCGGGAACACGAGCCAGAGACGGAAGTTGCGATCCGGCATCCGGTGCTGGCGGACCGGTGCATCGAGAACGCGATCAACCGTCTCCGACGTCATGAACCATTCTAGCCTTTTGGTCCGGACGCCCCTACGGGGCACCTTCTCCCCGTAAGCACGGGGAGAAGGGAGAATTGGCAGCGCCTACTCAACGGATCCTGACCTTACTTCGGATAGGCGCCGGACTTCATCGCCCAGTTGGCGTAGACGGCCTTCTGCTTGTCGAGGCCGATCTTCTCGGTGATGGCGTCCCACTGGCCTGCCGCCTCGTCGAGGATGGCCTTGGGGTCATCGCCGGCCCACAGCTTGCTGATGGCCTGGCGCAGCACCTCCTCATATTTGTCGGTCTGCAGCAGCGAGAGATCGAGAAGCCCGGTCTTGGAGCCTTCCTCAAGGGCCGCGAGATAGGCCTTGGCGTCCGGCCACAGCTTGAGATAGCCCGGGTCGGTGAAATGCGAATCCCGGAAGGGGTCGCGCAGCGCGGTCGGCAGCTTCACCCGCTCGAGGCTCACATCCTCGCTGTTCAGCCATTGGATGAACAGATAGGCGGCGTCCTTGTTCTTGCTGGTGGAGGCGACCGACAGGGCGAAGCCGGCGGCAAGCTCGGGATGGCCGCCCGGCGGCAGGGCATAGCCGACTTTGCCGGCGATGGTCGATTTCGGCACCCAGTTGAGCGCCTCCTCGTCCTTGCCGTAGCCGGCGGCCCAGCGCCCATAAGGCGGCCAGGAGATGGTCATCGCGGTCTGACCGGCGAGGAAGGCAGCGAGGTTCTCGGTGAAGCCCCATTGCTCGACGCCCGGCGGCATGAACTTGTTCTCGTTGCGCATGTCGGTGAACACCTTGACACCGATGTCGCTGTTGATGGTCGCCTTCATGGTGTCGGCATCGAAAAACTTGCCGCCCTCGTTGCGGAAGCGCTCCTGGAACATGAATTGGGCATAGGGCGGCTGGCGGAAGAAGGCGGCGCCATACATGTCGGGCTGATATTGATCGGTCAGGAACTGGCCGATCTCGTCAAACTCGGCCCAGGTCTTGGGCACCGCCAGCTCGCGATTGAACTTGGCCTTGAACGCCTCCTTGGTCTTGGGGTCCTCGAAAATGTCCTTGCGATAATAAAAGACGAAGACGTCGCCATCATCGGGGAAGCCGTAGATCTTGTCGTTCACCTTCATCTGGTTGTCGCGATAGGTCGGCGCGATCTTCTGAAGCTCGTCGTTGTAGCCATATTTCTCGACGTAAGGGTCGAGGTTCTCGAGGGCGCCGGCCTGGGCGAGGTCGGGCATCCAGGCGGGGATGACATTGAGCGCGTCATAGGCGCCGGTGCCGGCGCGGTATTCCTGCATGATCTTGGTGAACATCTCGGCGGTGGCGACTTCCACGACCTTGACCTTGATGCCGGTGAGCTTCTCCCATTTCGGGCCGGAGAAGTTCAGCGGATCGAGCGCCTGAAGCCCGGCCTCCCAGACGATGGTGATCGTCTGTCCCTTGTATTTCTGAGCCTCCTTCACGGCGCGCTCGGCCGCACTTTCGGCATGTGCGCCGGTCGCGGCCGACACGGCAAAGGCGGTCACAGCGAGCATCGAGGCCCATTTTGCAAGCAAGCCCATCGGCAACTCCTCCCTTTGGTCCCCGGTCTATCCGCCGTGAGCGACCCGCAGCCGCTCGAGGCGCTGTTTGAAAATCTGGTTGTCCAGCACGTCGCGATTGACGACGCCGCGCGGCACCCGGCCATGCTGGATGTCGAGCACGGCGCGGACATCGGCAGCGCCATTGCCGGCAAAGCACTGATCGGTCCAGCACAGAGCGTGCGGCGTCACGATGACATTGTCGAGCTTGAGCAACGGCTCGTCGGCCGGCACCGGCTCGACCTCGAAGACATCGAGACCGGCACCGGCGATGCGGCGCTCAACGAGCACCGCCGTCAGAGCCTGCTGATCGACGATCGGCCCGCGCGCGGTGTTGATGAGAAAGGCGGTCGGCTTCATCAGCGCGAGCCGGCGGGCATTCACCAGATGGCGGGTCTCGTCGGTCAGCGGACAGTTCACCGTCAGCACGTCGCTCCGCCGGAAGACCTCGTCGAGATCGACGAGCTCGATCCCCAATTCGCGCGCCGCCGCCGGCGAGGCGAAAGGATCATGGGCGATGAAGGTCATGTCGAAGGGCTTGGCCAACCGGAACAGCTCGGCGCCGATATTGCCGATGCCGAGCGAGCCCAGGGTGCGGCCGACCAGACCATAGCCCATATGCTGGGCGCGGCGGTTGAAGCCGTCCGGGCCCTCGCGGGTGAGGCGGTCCTTGATCGTGAGCTTGCCGGTCAGCGCCAGCATCAAGGCGATGATCGACACCGCGACCGGTCGACGCACCCCGTCCGGGGTGATCACCAGCGGGATCGCGGCGCGGGTCAGGGCATCGACGGCGACATTGTCATAGCCGACGCCGAAACGGGCAACGACGGCGAGGCGACCATCGGGATGGATGCTGTCGGCGGTGAACCGCGGGGTCAGCAGGATGAGGGCATCGGTATCGGCGAGCTGGTCGGCCTTGAGGCTGTCGGCCGGCTCGAGATAGCGGACCTCGACATTGGGCGCCTCGATCAGCGGCTTGAGATCGAAGTCGGGAAAGAGCGGCGCGCCATCGCTTTTACGAAAATCGGCCGAGAGCGCGACCCGGAACGGTGCCATCGCTGCTCAAGCCTTTCCGCACCCGGCCCGCAATCTGGCCATCGCCGCCGCCAGCGCATCATGCAGCACCCAGACATCGCCGGAATAGCAGATGAAGTCGAAACCAATGGCGTTGACCTCGATCCCCTGCTCGACGGTGGGCACCAGCCGCCCGAGAGCGCGACCGTGGCGGCGGGCGGCGGTCACCACCCGCTCGATGGCACCGGTGAATTTGGGATGGTCGAACTGCCCGGGAATGCCGAGCGACACCGACAGGTCGAAATGGCCGACCCAGAGCAGGTCGACGCCGTCGATGGCGGCGATGGCATCGGCGTTCTCGACGCCCTCGGCGGTCTCGATCTGGCAGACGAAGGTGGTGCGCTCATTGGCGCGGCCGAATTTGTCGGCGACGGTGCCCGGGCGATAATTGTCATGGGCGATCTGGAGCGCCACGCCGCGCGAGCCTTGCGGGTGGTATTTCATGCTGGCGATGATGCGGCGGACCTCGTCGGGGGTGCCGACCATGGGCAGCATCAGGCCCTCGGCGCCGGCGTCGCAGGCGCGGGCAATGTGGTGGTAGTCCTTGGATGGCACCCGGACGATGACGGGGAGCGACGCCGCCTCGAAATAGCGGATGGCGCGCTTGACCGTCTCCATCGAGAAGCCGGAATGCTCCATGTCGAAAATGACGAACTCGCAACCGGCCGATTTGAGAATATGGCCGATGCCCGGCGTGGCGAACTCGACGATGAAGTGCCCGAACTTCGGCTCGCGCGTCCGGGTCAGCGCCTTGAGGTCCTGGCCGCTCACTGCTTCCTCCCGATGCCGTTCCGCTCGATGGCGGAATTCTTGGTCGCATTAGCATAGCAAGGGGTGGGGCGGCGTCAATGTAGGGGTTAGGCCGGGAGGGAGGCAGGAGGCAGTAGGCAGTAGGGTTAGGACCCTTTAACTGAGCGAATTGAAGGCCCCCCATTACTCCCTTCTCCCCGCGATAGCGGGGAGAAGGTGTCCCGGAGGGGCGGATGAGGGGTATTGCCGGGGAAGAACAATGGCCGATGAGGGGACGCTGCGCCGTCGCGCAAGGCGCCTGAGGCATCAGCAGACGAGAGCCGAAAGCCTTCTTTGGAGCGTGCTTCGCGACCGGCGACTTGACGGCTTCAAATTTCGACGTCAGGTCCTCATTGCCAACGACATCGTCGATTTTCTGTGCAGTCGCGCCAAGCTCATCGTCGAAGTTGATGGTGCGACTCATTCGAGTCCCGAAGAGCTGGTATATGACAGACAATGTGAGCTCATTCTGTCGCGCCTCGGCTACCGAATTCTTCGCGTCGGCAATGACGATGTTTACAAGAGCATGCCCGCTGTGCTGTCGACAGTGGCTGGCGGCGTTGGAAGCGCCGTCGCAGGCAGAGGACCCCTCATCCGCCCCTTCGGGGCACCTTCTCCCCGTAAAAACGGGGAGAAGGGAGTAAGGAGGGTGGCGCTTGCGAGCAAACTAAAAGGGTCCTGGCCCTAGGCAGTAGGCAGTAGGCAGTAGGCAGTAGGCAGGTAGGCAGTAGAAGGCAATGAGCAGCGAATCTAAAAGACACTTGCCTATTGCCGAATGCCTACTGCCTAAGTCGCGCCAGCTCCTTCCAGGCTTCGTTGCGCTCCTCGATCAGGCGACCGATATGATCCACCCGCATGCGCTCGCGGTCCTCGAAATGGTCGAAGCGGCATCCCTGATGGCAAGGCGGCGCCAGGCTGGCGAGCTTGCCCTCGAGCTGGGTGACAATGGCGCTCAGCCTCTCGACATCGGCTTTCAACACGTCCCGTTCGAGGAGCAGCAGCGCCAGTTTCTGCTCCGCGAGATCGACAATCTTGTTCATTTCGACACCAACGCACTCACTCGCCGGAATACTTCACGAGAATCGTAAGATGATCCAGGGGCATGCGGCGCGTTAAGAGTCGTTTGCCGGGCCAGTGTGTCGATTTGGCCAAACGGTGGCGGGTTTGAGCAAAATGTGTCAGCCGAAAAGCCGGTCGCCCTGCTCGTCGATCAGCTGGCGGCCCTTGGCGATCGCCGCCTCGGCGGCGGCCTCACGGCTGGCGAAGCGGTCGGCGCGGATGAAGGCGTGCTCCTGGCGGCCCTCGCCGGTCGCGCGCGAGATCGTTCCGGCGAGCTGATATTGGCCGCTGTCCAAATAGGGCTTGGCAGCGATGAAGAAGCCCTTGTGCTCGACCTCCTTGGCCACCGCAGTCTCGTCGCCGCGCGCCTTTCCCCAGCCGAACAGGTTTTTCAAGAACGACACCGGAGTGACCTCCATGGGCCGGACCGAAACCACCTTATAATTCAGTCTTTCCGCCAAGTCACACGGTTCTCGGCGAGCGGCAAGGTGACCTCGATCCGGCTCGGCTTGTCACGTTCCGGCGCCCAGCTGGCGGTGCCGCCATGATTGCTTGCAATCTGGTGGACGAGGGTCAGGCCAAGCCCGGTGCCGCGGCCGGATTTCCTGCCGGCGCCGCCGCGATAAAAGGGCGAAAAGATCAGCTCGCGCTCGCTCTCCGGGACGCCCGGCCCGTGATCGGACACGACGATCGACGCCAGGCCCTCACGGTGACCGACGCGGATCTCGATCGGCAATTTGCCATAGCGCTGGGCATTGTCGAGAAGGTTGCGCAGCATGCGCTGCAACAGGCCGCGGTCGCCGAAAACCGTCACCGACTGGCCCTCCAGCGTGCAGTCGTCATAACGCGCCCCCTCCTCGGCGGCGAGGGCCAGCAGATCGATCTCCTCATCCGCCCGGTTCACCGCATGGGCATCAAGCCGGCTCGACAGCAGGATCTCGTCGATCAGCCGGTCGAGCTCGGCAATGTCGCCGAGGAGCTCGGTCTTGCCACGACCGTAAACGTCCTCGAGCATGAGCTCGACGCCGAAACGGATGCGCGACAATGGCGTGCGCAGCTCGTGCGAGGTATTGGCGAGGAGGAGCTTGTGGGCCCTGACCAGCTCCTCGATGCGGCTGGCGGCGCGGTTGAAGCTCGCGGCGAGGCGGGCGACCTCGTCCCTGCCCTCGACCTCGACGCGGGCCGAGAGATCGCCGGAGCCGAGCTGCTCGACCCCCTGCTGCAACCGTTCGAGCCGGCCGGTCAGCCGGCGGACCACCGGATAGGCGCAGAGCGCCACCGCGAGCGCGATGCCGCCGAGGAAGACGATCAGGCGGAGCACCGGGCGGTGCGGCGGGATCGACGGGCGGGCGACGATCCAGCGGCTGTCGGGCAGCTTGATCGCCCAGGCGGCACCGTCAGGGCCATAGATCCAGCCATGGGAGTGGCGGGCGGCCGGCGTCGGCACGGGACGACCGGCGGTGGCGACCGGGTGGTGGGCGCTGTCGAACAGGCCGAGATCGATGTCGAGCTGGTCGTGCAGGCGGGCGACCGCCTGCTGCTGCGCCACTGCCCCGGCGCTGGCGGGGGGCAATTGCGCGGCCATCAGCTCGCCGGCGATCTCGAAGGCGCGCGAGGCCGGGGTGTCGTTCGGTCCAAGCCGCCACAGCAGGCCCGCCATCAGCACCACCAGCACCAGGCTCGCGATGATGGTGAGATAGAGCTGGTGGTAGAGCCGCTTCAACGCCAGTCAGTCCTGAGCTTTGGCGAAGACATAGCCGACGCTGCGGATGGTGATGACGCGGCGGGGCTTCTTGTGGTCGTCCTCGATGGCGGCACGGATGCGCGAGATGTGGACATCGATCGAGCGGTCGAAGGCCTCGAGC
>JBKOZY010000040.1:0-3050 GCA_046726135.1 Pseudomonadota bacterium
GGTTCCTCCCCATGACACAGGACGACTATGCCAAGCTCGATGCAACGGCGCTCGCCGCGCTCGTTCACGACCGCAAGAAAATGCCGCAGGACATTGTCGCTGCGGCGCTCGAGGCGATTGAAGCCCTCAACCCGAAGCTCAACGCCGTGGTGCTGCTCGACAAGGAGCAGGCCATGAAGCAGGCGGCAGCGGTCGATCGCGACGCGCCGCTCGCCGGCGTGCCCTGTCTTGTCAAAGACAACAATGTCTATGTCGAGGGCTGGCCCACCACCTTTTCCTGCCGGTTCTTCGAGGGCTCGCCGAGCCGTCCCGACAGCGAGCTGGTCCGCCGGCTGCGCAAGGCGGGGCTGGTCATTCTCGGCAAGACCAACACGCCGGAATTCGCCGCCGATTGGACCACCGAGCCGACGCTTCGGGGTCCGACGCGCAATCCATGGAATCGCAACCGCTCGCCTGGCGGCTCGAGCGGCGGCGCAGCGGCGGCCGTGGCGAGCCGGATGGTGCCGATCGCGCATGGCAATGACAATGCCGGCTCGATCCGGGTGCCGGCGGCGGTGTGCGGCATATTCGGGCTCAAGCCGAGCCGCGGCCTCGTGCCGATCGGCCCCTATTTCCCGGAGCTTGCCGCCGGGCACAATTGCGAGCATGCGCTGACCCGCTCGGTGCGCGACAGCGCGGCGCTGCTCGATCTCACTGCAGGACCCGAGCCGGGCGGGCGCTATCGCGTCACGTCCGAGGTGCAATCCTTCGGCGCCATCCTCGAGGAGCCGCTGAGATATCTCACGATCGGGCTCGTCACCAAGGCGCCGGCGGGCGTCGAGGTCGACGGCGAGATCGCGGCGGCGGTCGGCGAAGCGGCGCGGCTGATGGAACGGGCCGGCCATACGATCATCGACAAGGCCTTTCCTGACGAGCCGACGCTCAGCAGCGAGGCGGAGAAGATCTGGCATGGCGAGATCGGGCTTCTGATGGCGCGGCGGGCGCGCGAGCTCGGCCGCGAGGCGCGGCCCGACGAGATGGAGGCGCTCACCGCCGATGCGCTGAAGCGCACCGCAAAGCTCAGCGCCGTCGATTATCTCGAAGCGCGCCAGGCGCTGCATGAAATCGCGGTGCGGGTGCTCGAACGCTTGAGCAGGTTCGATCTGCTGCTCACCCCGACCACCGCGCAGCTGGCGCCGCGGATCGGCGCTTTCGACACCCGCACCAGCCGGTTCGACCATGACAGCAATGCCCGGCAGGGCGGCGCCTTCGCCCCCTTTACCGAGCTGTTCAGCGTGACCGGGCAGCCGGCGGCATCGATGCCGGTCGGGCTATCGAGGAGCGGATTGCCGATCGGCGCCCAGCTGGTCGGTCAGCCGGGGCGCGACGATGTCGTGCTTCGTGCCGCCTTTTTCATGGAGAAGGCGGGGACTGAAATCGGGCCGCCGCCCTGCTCCGCCAGTCGCTCCAGCAATTGAGGACAGGCTCATGGACGCTATGCCGCTCGGCGCAATGGCTCTGGCGATGATGGTGGCGCAGGACCTGCCGCCGGTCACCTATCACTGCAACGACGCCAAGAAGAGCACCATCATCGCCCATTTCAAACAGGGCGATCCGCCGACCGTCAGGCTGGAACGCGGCAAGGACGCGGTCACCGCCACCGAGGGGCCGACCGGCTCGGGCGCGCGCTATGTCACCGCCGAGGGGATCCTGTTCTGGAAGAAGGGCGGCGAGGCCCAGGTCGAGTGGCCGAAGGGGACGCGCTTCACCTGCAGCTCCAAGAGGTCGGGGTAGGCACCTCCTTTACTCCCCTCGCTATCATATTCCACTGTCTTAGAACTGCTATATGGATCGCCCACAGTCGGCGGCGATGTCAGCCGACCCGTCACAGGGCCAGCGGCGGCGATGGATGGCGGCGCTGGCCAATGCCACATTCGAGGACCTGCAAGCGCTCGCTTTGCGCGAGCCCCTGCCCGACCATGTCGCGCTGCGGGCGCCGGAGACCGGCATGGTCATGGTGCGCGGCCGGATCGGCGGCACGGGGGCACCGTTCAATGTCGGCGAAATGACGGTCACGCGGTGCAGCGTCCGTCTCGCCGAAGGAACGATCGGGCACGGCTACGTAGCCGGCGGCAATGGCGATCACGCCCGTATGGCGGCGATCCTCGATGCCATGCTGCAGCATCCCGACCATGGTGTTGCGCTGTTCGACCGCGTCATCGTGCCGCTCGAGACGCGGCGGGAGGCGCGCTTGCGCGACAGGAGCGCCAAGAGCGCCGCCACCAAGGTCGACTTCTTCACCATGGTGCGCGGCGATGTCTGAGGCGACGGCGACGGGGGCCGGCTTCGCCGACCCGGCGATCGATGCTGCCGGGGTGTTCCGGACGCTGCTCGAGGCCATGGCTCGACCGGGACGCATCGAGCGCCTGCCGATCACCCTTGCGGCACCGCCCTCGCTCGGCTCGGAGGCGGCGCAGCTCTGCCTGACGCTCTGCGACCTCGACACGCCGCTGTGGATCGATCCGGTCTATTCCTGCGGGGAGAGCTCGGCCTATCTCAGGTTTCATGCCGGCTGCCCTGTCGTGTCGAGGATCGAGGATGCGGCGTTCCTGCTGGTCGCGCCGGCTCATGTTTCGCAAGCGCTGCAGCGCTGCCGGATCGGGACGGCCGAATATCCCGACCGCTCGGCGACCTTGATCATCCCGCTCGAATCGATGCGCGACACCGGCGGCGTGCGGCTCTCCGGTCCCGGGATCAAGATCGAGCACCGGCTGGCGATCGTGCCGGAGCCTGGTGATTTCTGGCCGGCGCTGATCGCCAATCACCAGCGCTTTCCGCTGGGCGCCGACTCTTTTCTGGTCGCGCCGTCGCAGGTCGCCGGCATACCGCGCTCGACGGTGATCGAGCAGGCGGAGCGCAGCTGATGTATGTCGCGGTGAAAGGCGGCGAGCGGGCGATCGAGGCGGCGCACAGACTGCTCGCCGAGGATCGCCGTGGCGACCCGAAGGTGCCGGCGGTGACGGTCGAGCAGATCGCCGGGCAGCTGACGCTGGCGGTCGACCGGGTGATGG
>JBKOZY010000041.1:0-6665 GCA_046726135.1 Pseudomonadota bacterium
TCCCCAAATACCGAAACAGCGTCTGCTTCCACCACGCGCTCTTGATCTCCTCGAGCACCGCGATGTCGACCGGCTTCCTGAGCGTGCTGCCGGGCTGGAACGCCGCTGCATAATATTGCGGGTCGAAGTCCATCTCGAGCACGTCGATCGTCGAGGAGAAGCGCTGCAGCACCGTCCAGGCGAGCAGCGGCTTGTCATAGACGAAGGCATCGATGGTGCCGTTCTGCAGCGCCGCAAGCCCCTCCTCCGCACTGGCGAAGCCGCGATAATGGATGCGGTTGGCGAGGAGATAGTCGGTGGTCGCCGAGCCGGCGACGGCGCCGACCCGCACCCGCGTCAGATCGTCGACCTCGCGCACCATCCCCTCGAGCTTGCGGGTCGTCAGCGCCGTGGTGACCCCTGCCGTGAACACCGCGACCGTGATGATCGAGGCCACCATCCACACCATCGCGACGATGCGGCCGGGCATCGTCTTCGGTCCGCGAAATCCGGTGCTGGCCTGGGTCATCGCTTCCGCCGACCACCACATGCTCGAGCCGATGCCGTGCAAGGTGCCGCCGCCGAAATCGTCATTGTGGCGCCGCTCGAAGAACCAGATCAGCAGCGCCACCACGATGGCAATGCCGAGCAGCGCCAGCACCAGAAAGCTGAAGGACAGGAGCGTCCAGCCGATCTGGCTCCACATTGGCGGGCCGCCGCGTGCCACCGCGATCCCGAGCCCCGTCACATAATAGGGTTGCGAGAAATCGAGCACGCTCTCGCGGTTCGCCGTCACGGTGATCGCCGCGATCGATGCATCATAGGTCTTGGCCGCCGTCTTCTCGACCAACCCCTGAACCGTCGGCTCCTCGGCAAGGCGATATTTGAGCTTGAGGCGGCTCGCGACATGGTCCCACAGCTCGATGCTGATGCCGGTCCATTTGCCATCCTTGTCCTTCATGGCAAAGGGCGGCGCCAGCTTCGTTCCGATGATCAGCTCACGGTTCTGTGCATCGCCGGGCACCCTCTGCGCCATGGCATGGTCGACGAGCAGCAGCATGAGGATTGCAGCGAGAAGGAGCAGCGAGGCTCGGATCATCCAACCGCCCGGCTCGCCTCCGGCACCGCTTCCTCCGTGAACGGATCGTCGCTGCCCGCCGTTGCCGCATCGCGGAGCGCATGAACCTCGACCCGGCCCATGCGGCCCTTGAGCGCCGCCCGGCCCTTCGCCACCACGATCAGCCGGCCGCGCACCCGCTGGGCGACCTCGCCGCTCACCAGGATCTGCGTGTCGAGCTCCTTGTTCAGCGCCTCGAGCCTCGCCGCGATGTTCACCGCATCGCCGATCGCCGTATATTCCAGCCGGTCGGTCGAGCCGACATTGCCGATCACCGCCCGTCCCGAATGAATGCCGATGCGCGCCTGGAGCGGCGGCAGGCCGCTTCGACGTCTGAGCGCATTGGCCTGGCCGAGGCGTGTCTGGATGTTCAGGGCGCATTGGCAGGCGCGCATCGCATGGTCGGGGGTGAGCACCGGCGCATTCCAGATCGCCATGATGCCGTCGCCGATGAATTTGTCAACGCAGCCGCCGCCTGCCACGATCTCTTGCGAGGCGAGCGAGAAGAAGTCGGAGAGGAGCTGCGTGATCTCGTCGGGCGTGCTGTTCTCGGCAAAGCTGGTGAAGCCATCGAGGTCGAGGAACATGATCGTCAGATCGCGTTCTTCCCCTCCGAGGCTCGGCTCGACGCCGGAGGCGAGCACCTGCCGCACCAGCTCCTTCGGCACATAGAGGCCGAATGTTTGAAGCCCCGCCTTGGCCGCCCGCATGGCGTCGGCGAGGCGCTGCACCTCGCGAATCCGCGAGCGGGTGGTGATCGGCTCGTCGAGATTGAAGCTCTTGAGCTTCTTGGCCTCGAGCGACAGCTCGTTGAGGGGCTGGGCGATGAGCTGCGCCACGAAATAGATGACCGGCAGACTGAGGAGCGCGATCAGCGCCGATACCAGCCACGCATTGCGGCTGTGGCGCGTCACCTCGCTCATCAGCTCCTCGACCGGCGCCCCCATCACCGCATGAAGCTGCTGGGTCGACAGATCGACCGGCTTCGAGGAGATCACATAGCGCACGTTGCTGTTGGCGATCGCCGGCCCGAAGCTCGCGCCCGACGGCTCGCGCTGCACCGCGTTGAACACCACGCCCAGGATCTTGTCGCCATCCTGCCGGATGGTCGGGCCGATGCGTTTTCCATCCGACGACGGAGCATCGTCGAAGGCGCTGGCGTCCATGCCCGAGAAGGCGACCAGCCGGCCGCGGCCGTCGAACAGCACCACCCTCGTGCTGGGCGAGATCTTCTGCCGGTCGAGCATCGCGCCGAGCCTTGTCAGGGTGACGTCGGCGCCGACCACCACGCCTTGCGCGCCGGCCGCCGCCATCGACATGGTGAGGCCGACCTCGCGGGTGGTGGCGAACACATAGGACGACGTCCAGGTCATGCCGCCGGTCTCCTGCGCCTTGCGGTACCATGGCCTGAGGCGGGGATCGTAATTGGCGATCGTCGCCGGGTTCGCGCCGATGGCCTTGCCCTCGGCGTCGTAGAACGACCACATCGACTGTCGCGACCCGTCCGGGTCGGCGCCGATCAGCCGGATCGCATAGGCGGCATTGTCGGGCGCGCCGAGCGTCTTCGCCCAGGCATCGCTGCGCGCCGGCGACACCACGTGAAAGAACGCGCCGCTCGGATAGCCGACATAGAGGCCGTCGAGATCCTGCAGATCGTCGAAATAGCCAAGCAGCAGCCGATGGTCGGCGATCATCGCCGTCGGATCGCCGATGCGCCGCTCGGCGGCGATCGCCTGCACCGCGAGCTCGATCCGCTCGAATTTCGCCTGCGTTTCGCCGGCCAGGAGATCGAGCCGCGCATCGGCAAGCTTGCGCGCCGCGTCGAGCACCAGCGCCCGGCTCGACAGGGTGGAGAAGCCGATCAGCGCCGAGGCCAGCACCGCGAACAGCACGGCAAACGTCACCGCGACGTGAATCGTCAGAGATCTCGGCTTTCCGAGGATCGTCATCCGCTCTTTCCCCGGCAGGAATGATGGCTGACAATGTGGCAAGAGTGAGTGGTGCGTGGTGAGCAGAGGCGTTTCGCGTCTCGGTAGCAACGACTCGTGACCCACTACTTAATACTCACGATTCCTCCCCCTAAACCGCCGGCAACCGCAGCGTCGCCAGCAACCCGCCCAGCGGCGAGCGGTCGAGGCTCACCGACCCGCCATACATCGTCGCCGTCTCGTTGACGATGTTGAGTCCGAGCCCCGAGCCCGGCTTTGTCTCGTCGATCCGCTGGCCGCGTTTCAGCGCCTCGGCGCGCTTCTCCGCCGGCAGCCCCGGCCCGTCGTCGCCGACCTTCACATTGAGCCAGTGACGCCCTTGATCGTCGCCGCGCACCGAGGTCACCTCGACGTCGATCCGCCTCCTTGCCCATTTGAATGCATTGTCGAGCAGATTGCCGAGCATCTCCTCGAGATCCTGCCGCTCGCCGCGAAATTTGAGCCCCGGCGGGCAATCCACCTCGCAATCCATGCCGCGCTCGAGATGGATCCGCTTGAGCGTCCGCGCCAGCGCCTCGACGACATCCGACACCTCGGTGGCGGGGCCGAGCGACGATGCCCGCGCCGCCCGTCGCGCCCGGTCGAGATACATGCTCACCTGCTCGCTCATCATCGCCGCCTGCTCGGTCACCTTGTGACCGAGCTCGCCGCCATGGATGCGCGCCTCGTTGCTCAGCACACTGAGCGGTGTCTTCAGCGCATGCGCCAGATTGCCGACCTGGGTGCGTGCCCGATCGACGATCTCGGTGTTCGACTGGAGCAGCAGATTGAGCTCGTTCGACACCGGCTCGACCTCCACCGGATAGCGCCCGGCGAGCCGCTCCTGCGCCCCGCTCCGGATCGCCGCCAGCTCGTCCTGGAGGCGTCTCAGCGGCCTGAGGCCGAAGCGCACCTGCACCAGGATCGCCGCCAGCAACCCCATCCCCAGCACCGCCAGCACCGCCCACAGCGTCTGGGTGAAGGCGGCGATCTCGCGCTTCAGCTCGTCGAAATTGCCGGCCACCAGAAAGGAGAATTGCTGCTTGCCGCCGAACAGCGTGAAGCGCTGCTCGATGCCGCGCAGCTGCGTCCCGCTCTGATCGATCAGATAGAAGCGGGCGAGCCCCGCATCGTCGCGCGCCCGGTTCTGCAGATCGGCCGGCCGCAGTCGATTGTCGAGCAGCGACTCCGAGACGAGCTCGTGATCCGGCCGCCCGTCGAGCGCCGATACCTGCCAGTACCAGCCCGACAGCGGCAGCTTGAAGCGCGTATCGGCGATCGCCCCGAGCACCACCGGCGCGCCGTCCTCATTGACCTCGACATTGGCTAGGAGCCCGTCGAGCACCGCCTGCAGCCGCGCGTCGAAATTGCGCTCGATCGTGACCTGGAAGAGATAGGAGAGGAGAAGTCCCGCCGACACCAGAAGCACGAGGCTTACGATCGCTGCCGAGACCGTGAGCCGGAACGCCAGCGAGCTAGGACGCATCATCCGGCTCGGTGATACAGTAGCCGAGCCCTCGGATGGTGCGCAGCACGTCGACGCCGAGCTTCTTGCGCAGGCGCCCGATGAACACCTCGATGGTGTTGGAGTCGCGATCGAAATCCTGGTCGTAGAGATGCTCGACGAGCTCGGTGCGCGACACCACCCGGCCCTTGTGATGCATCAGATAGGCGAGCAATCGGAACTCGAGCGAGGTGAGCTTGACCGCCTGGCCGTCGACCGATACCCGCGCCGCCTTGGTGTCGAGCCTCAACGGTCCGCAACCGATCTCGCTCGACGCATGGCCGGCGCTGCGCCTCAGAAGCGCCCTGACCCGCGCCAGCACCTCCTCCATATGGAACGGCTTCGACACATAATCGTCAGCACCCGCATCGAATCCCGCCACCTTGTCGCTCCAGCGGTCGCGGGCGGTGAGGATCAGCACCGGCATCTTGCGGCCCTCGCGGCGCCACGACTCGAGGATCGACACGCCGTCCATCACCGGCAGGCCGAGATCGAGGATCACCGCATCATAGGGCTCGGTCTCGCCCAGATAGTGGCCCTCCTCGCCATCGCTGGCGGTGTCGACGGCATAGCCGGCATCGGTCAGCGCCGTGACGAGCTGACGGTTGAGATCAGGATCATCCTCTACAACGAGCAGTCGCATGGTTCCGGTCACTTGCGTTGCTTGGGGCCAAGCTTCAAAGCCCGCCTCATTCCCCGACAATGCGGCCGCTCTTGCCATCGATGAGCAGCCGCCGCACCGTGTTGCCGCTTCTGAGCCGGACCGCATAGGTCTGCGTGTCCGGCTGCAGTGTCACGCGCAGCACGGTTGCACCGGGAGCATACTCCTTCACGATCCGGTAGACCACAGACGGCGGGATGATCTTGGGATCGCCGGATTCCTGGCCCGCCGCGGGGACGGCAGCCGGGCAGAAGGCAAGCGCCGACGCGACGGCCAGGGCCGCTATCGTCCTCACTCGTCGCATCGGTCTCACTTTTGCATCCGCAAGTGGTGAGTGTACTGCCACCGTGATTGTGAACGATGCATGAATGGGCAGTAGGCAAATAGGCAGTAGGCAGTGGCCGGTGCTCTTCCCTACTGCCTACTGCCTACTGCCTACTGCCTAATGCCTAATGCCATCCTTCCCGAACACCTTCTCCAACGACCGCCCACCAATATAGCCGGTCACGCCGAGCGTGATCAGATTCCACAACCCCTCGGGAATGTCGTGCCAGCGCGGCGTGAAGCCGATCGCCTGGCCGAGCAGCGTTTCGATGAGCGGCAGGATCAGCCCGTAGACCGTGATGATCCCCATCACCAGGAACATCAGCAGCGGCCGCCATGACCGGGCGAGCCACGACCCGCGGGTCAGCTCGGTGATGATGACGTCGCGTTGCGCCTGATGGAGCAGCGCATCATGCTCGGCGAGATGGCGGACGATCTCCGCCTTGAGCTGTTCCTTGGCATCCTTCTCCATCACCAGCTTCTCGATGATGGAGAGGAGCGGGCCCCTGATCAGCGCGATCAGCGGTCCGAGCGCCGCGACGATCGCCGGCATCAGATGCCCTCGAGCTCGGATTTGTAGCGCCGCTCGCGGATGATCCACATCGTCGCCACCAGGATCACCAGCATCAGCGGCAAGGTCCAATGGCCGAGCGGCAGCGATCCGATGTCGCGGAACATGCCGGTCACCGTCGACAGGAGCCCGGCCAGGGCCGACAGGATCGCCGCGACGTTGATCGTCGAGCGGGTTTGCGGCTTGCCGCGCGGCTCGCTCAACGGGCCGGGCGGGATGTCGCCCTTCAGCATCTTGTCGCGCGCATCCTCGGGATGCTCGCCGCAGGCGAACAGCGCCGCCTCCTCGGCCCGCCGGCGGATCAATCCGGGTACGGATCGTCCGCCCACCTTGTTCCACAGGGCGAGCCGCCGCGGCACCGCTGCGAAGTCGCCGACATTGACCGCGGCCAGCACCGAGGAGCGCCGGAAGTTGCTGGTCCCGACATTATAGGCGAAGCACAGCAGCGCGGCGAATTGGTGCTTGGTGACCTTGCGGTCGATATAGGGCCGGATCTCGCCCGCCACCCGCGACGCATCGGCCAGCAGGATCTGCTCGGCCCG
>JBKOZY010000042.1:0-10312 GCA_046726135.1 Pseudomonadota bacterium
GCTCCAGGGCATGTCACTGCGCGATCAGGACGAGCGCGACGACGAGGCATCCGGCCGCCTGACACCGGAATCGGAGGCGCTGGACGTGATGGCGCTGCCATTTCACTCGGATCAGCCGGACGCGGACCAAGACGACACGGACGACAAGGGCACCCTTTCCGAGGCGCCGACGCGATCGGGGCTGCGCCCGCCGGCGCTGCCGACGCCCGAGAGCGCCGCGATTGCCGCCAAGCGCGCACAGCTGCAAGCAGCGCTCCGCGACCGGCCGCGCTGGATGGCACGGCCGGTTCCGGAGCCAATGCCGGTCGTCGCACCGTTGGACAGCGTTCCCGAGATCGAGCCTGAGGCCGTTGACGACGACGAAACGCCTGTCGACTTTTCGGAAGCGACATTGGCCGAGGAGTCGTCCGACACCGCGATCATTCCCTACAACTCGCCGGACTGGAAGGCGGTGTTCGGCACCCTCGATGCCGCCGAGACCGATTCCGACAGCGGTCACGAGATCGAGGAGGCGGAGGCGATCGATCCTGGCGATGCAGCGGCGCTGCCCGAGCCGGATGACCTGCCTTATGCGAGCGACGAGCCGGTCGCCGAGGCAGCCCCCGAACCGGCCTATGTCGATCTCACGTTCGACATCGACGAGCCGGAAGCGGCCACGGCCGAAAGCGCCGAGGCCGACCTCGCAAGCGACGACGACGAGCCGCAGCATGTCTTCGCCGAGCCGCCGGGCCTGTTCGAATCGCCGGCCGCCCAGGAGGCAAGGCGGCGTTTCCGTGAAGCCTATGACCTCTACCGCGCACCGCAGCCGATGGCAGTGAGAGACACTGCGGAGGAGTCCGCCGCCAATCAGCATGAGGACGAAGCGGGCTATTCCTCCAGCCATGAGCATCGGGATTATTTCGGCGGCTATGAGGAGGCGGCGCCCTTGGCAGCGATGGCCGAGGATCCCCCATTCGCTCGCCCGCCGGTCAGCCACGAGATCAGCCCGCCATCGGAGCCGCTGCGACGGGCCGCCACTGTCGCGCAGAGCCGCTATGGCGCGCCGGTCCGCGCACCGATGCGGCGGCCGCAGCCCTTCGAGGGCGCCTCCTCCAATATGCGGGAGGCTCTGGACAGCCTGAACAGCCGCGGCCGGGTCGCTCGCCGCGACACGTTGCGGCGCACGGTTGCCAAGCAGCGCCAGACCAGCCGGACAATGAGCGGTGTCGCGGTCGCGGCAGCGCTGCTGATGTCGGCTTGCGGCGGCTTGGGGATCTATGCCTGGAAGTCGGGAGGTCTCGACGCTGTCCTGGACCTCCTGCCGTCGTCGTCGGAGACGGCGGTGCAGCAGGCGGCCATGGCGCCGGGGGCCGGCTTCGAGGAGACGGCAACGACCAAGCCTCAGGCGGCCGATGAGGGCAGCGATCAGCAGCCCAGCGAGCAGAATGACGGCCCCGTCGTGGTCGAGGCCACGCCGACCGCGGCGGAAGGCTCGAACGCCGAAGGACCGACCGGTGCTCTCCCCGAGGCGAGCAAGGAGGAGACGCCGGCAGAGCATATGCCGGCACCGGTCGCGGAAGCGCCGCCATTGCCGGAGGCGCCGGTTGCCGCGGCGGTGACGCCGGCCGCGCCGCCGCAGGCCAAGCCGACCAGGGAGCCGGTCAAGGCGCAGGCGACGGTCGGCAAGCCGACCAAGAAGCGGTTCCACACGGCCCGGCTGAGCGTCGCCGATGTCGAAGGCGTCGAGCAGCAATCCATTCCGCTCAACCTGTCGATGGACACCGGCGAGGGCACGGGCGATGTCCAGTTGCGCCTGTCGGGGCTGCCGGAGGCGGCGTCGCTGTCGGCCGGGCAGAAGCTGGCCGACGGCGCCTGGGTGGTCACCGCCAAGGATGCGCCGGACCTCAAGGTGCTGACGCCCGATATTCAGAAGCCGGAGCATCACACCGTCGCCGTCGAGGCGGTCGAGACCAAGACCGGGTCCCTCGCCGCGCCGACCCAGGAGATGCAGCTGTCGATCGTGCCGCGCAATGTCATCGTCGAGCCGGCTGCCGCATCGACCGACGACAAACCGGCGCCGAGCCCGGGGGGCCAATCGCAGGCGGCGATCGAGATGCCGCCGGCGAAGCCCGCCGCCGTTCCGCCGCCGGCCGAGCCGCCGGTCGCCGCCGTTCCGCCGCCGGCCGAGCCGCCGGTCGCGGCCGAGCCGGCACCGCCGCCGGAGAAGCCGGCTGCCGTCGAGAAACCCGCCAAGCTGCCGAAGCTGGCCTCGCTCAATGCCGAGCCGGATATGGCGATGGCCAAGCCGGCGCCGGCGCCGGCACCGGCCGCCGAGCCGTCCGAGGGCGACGACGACCTCATTGCGCGGGGTGACGAGCTCCTGTCGCTCGGCGATATCGTCGCCGCCCGGCAGCTCTATGAATTCGCCTTCGACCGCGGCCAGATGCAAGCCGCGGTGGCGCTCGGGCGCACCTATGATCCGGTGACTTTCGAGAAGCTGAAGGTGCGGGGCCTGACCCCCAATCCTCAAGCGGCGCTCGAATGGTACAAGAAGGCCAAAAAGGCCGGGGTCAAGGGAGCCCAAGCCGATATCGAGGCCCTGAGCGTCTGGCTCGCGAGATGATGGAGCGGGGCTCCATCGGCCCCGCAACTCGAAGCCCTCGCCCGCGCAACCGGCCGAGGGCTCTTTTTTAGGCAGTAGGCATTAGGCAAATAGGCAGTGGATGGTGCTCTTCCCCACTGCCGACTGCCGACTGCCTATTGCCGACTGCCCCACTTCACTGGCCCTCCCCCGTCGCCTCGGATAAGGTCGCTTCCCGATCATCGGAGCTTGGAAGGAAGAACGGCCATGCGGGCAGCGGATGTCATCGTCAAGGCTTTGGAAGCCCAGAAGCTCACGCGCCTCTATTGCGTGCCGGGCGAGAGTTACCTGCCGCTGCTCGATGCGCTGCATGATTCCAAGGCGCTGACCACCATTGTGTGCCGCCACGAATCCGGTGCCGGCTTCATGGCGGTTGCCGAGGCCAAGCTGACCGGCCGTCCGGCCTGTTTCATGGTGTCGCGCGGACCTGGCGCGACCAACGGGTCGATCGCGCTGCATGTGGCCGAGCAGGATGCCGTGCCGGTGCTTATGCTGGTCGGGCAGGTGTCGCGCGACGAGCGCGGCCGCGGCGCCTTCCAGGAGATCGATTACGGCCAGTTCTTCGGCAGCATCGCCAAGGCAGTGTGGGAAATCACCGACGCCGAGAAGGTGCCCGAGATCATGGTCAGGGCCTTTGCCCGCGCCGCCTCCGGCACGCCCGGCCCGGTGGTCGTGGTGCTGCCGGAGGATGTCCTCGACGATGACGTCACCCGACCGCTGCCGCTGCCCTATCCGATCTTCCGACCGCAGGCCGCGCCAAGCGACGTCGAGGCGGTTGCCCATGCGCTCGACCAGGCGCGGCGGCCACTGTTGATCGCCGGCGGTATGCTGCGCGGCGACAAGGGGGCGGCGGCGCTTGCCGATTTCGCCCGCGCCCAGACCGTACCGGTCGCCGCCAGCTGGAAGAACCAGGATATTTTCGACAATGGCAGTCCGCTCTATGCCGGGCATCTCGGCGTCGGCACCCCCAAGGCGCATGTCGACACGCTGGCACGCGCCGATCTGGTGATCGCCGCCGGCACCCGGCTCGGCGACATTGCCAGCCAGAACTACACCTTCCCACGCGTCCCCGATCCCGAGCAGCCGCTGATCCACATCTATCCCGACACCAAGCCGATCGGTGCCGTGTTCCGCACGACGCTCGGCGTCATTGCCGACCCGGTCGAGCTGTTGTCGGCGCTGGTCCGCCATCGGCCGCGCCATGAGCAGGAGCGCCGCGGCTTCGCAGAGAGCATCCGCAGCTTCGTCGAGCCGTTCAGCCGCTTCACCTCCCCCGAGCCGACCGACGGGGTCGATTTCGGCACGGTGGTGCAGGCGCTCGAGGAAGCCGCACCCGCCGATGCCATCCTCATCACCGATGCCGGAAATTTCTCGAGCTGGCTGCACCGGCATTGGCGGTTCACGCCAAGAAACCGGCTCCTCGGCATGGTGGCCGGCGCGATGGGCTTTGCCGTCCCTGCAGCCGTCGCCGCCGCGCTCGAGGCGCCCTCCCGCATGGTCATCGCCCTTGTCGGCGATGGCGGCGTGCTGATGACCGGCCAGGAGCTGGCGACCGCCATGCAATATGGCGCCAAGCCCAAGATCGTGATCTCCGACAATGGCAGCTACGGCACCATCCGCACTCATCAGGAGCGGCGTTTCCCGCACCGCAAATCGGCCACCGATCTCAACAATCCGGATTTGACGCAATGGGCGCGATCCTTCGGTGCCGCGGTGTTCACCATCGCCCGGGGCGACGATATCAAGGCGAAGGTCAGGGCGGCGCTCGCCGCCGATGGCGCGACCGTCATCCACGTCCGCTCGAGCCTCGAAGCGATCTCGGCGTTCACGACGGTGAGGCGGTTGCGAGGGGAGGAATAGTAGGCAATAGGCAGTAGGCAGTAGGCAGTAGGCAGTAGGCAGTAGGCAGTAGGCGAAGTGCAACGGTCACTGCCTATTGCCTAATGCCTACTGCCTCATCTCACACATTCAACAACAGAAACTCCCGCTCCCACGAGCTGATCACCTTGCGGTACTGCTCCATCTCCTCTTCCTTGACACCCTGGAAGGCGTCGATGAAGCGCTCACCGAACACCTGTTTGAGCGGTTTCGTGTAGTTGAGCTTGCTCAGCGCGTCCTCGAGATGGAGCGGCAGGGTGTGGGCATAGCGATAGGCCGAGCCTTCGACCGGATCGCCCGGCTTGATCTTCTGCACCATCCCGAGATAGCCGCAGGCGAGCGAGGCGGCGATCGCCAGATAGGGATTGGCATCCGCTCCCGGCACCCGGTTCTCCACCCGCATGTTGTCGGCATCCGATGACGGCACCCGCAATGGCGCGGTGCGGTTGTCGATGCCCCAATGGGTGTTGGTCGGCGCGTCGGAATTCGGCACCAGCCGCCGATAGGAGTTCACATTGGGCGCGCAAAAGGGCATTGCCGCCCCCATATAGCGCTGCAGCCCGCCAATATGGTTGAGGAACAGCCGCGACGGCTTGCCATTGGGGCCGGCGAAGACATTCTTGCCGGTCTTCTTGTCCATCACCGATTGATGAATATGCATCGAGGAGCCCGGCTCATTGGCGTGCGGCTTCGCCATGAAGGTGGCGTACATATCGTGCTTCAGCGCCGCCTGGCGGACCGTGCGCTTGAACAGGAAAACCTGGTCGGCGAGCTCCACCGGGTCGCCATGGTTGAAATTGATCTCGAGCTGCGCCGGCCCGGATTCATGGCTGATCGTGTCGACGTCGATCTCCTGGACCTCGCAGAAATCATAAATGTCCTCGACGATCGGGTCGTAATCGTTTGCGGCATCGATGCCATAGGCCTGGCCGACCTTCTCGGAGCGCCCGGAGCGGCCGATCGGCGATTCCAGCGGATAGTCGGGATCGAGGTTCTTTTTCACCAGGTAGAATTCGAGCTCGGGCGCGACGATCGGCTGCCAGTCCTTCTCGGCATAGAGCTCGACCACTCGCTTCAGCACGTGGCGGGGCGAGATGTCGACCGGCCGGTCGTCGAGATAGAAGCAGTCGCAGATCACCTCCGCCGTCGGGTTCTCGTACCATGGCACCCGCCGCACCGTCTGCGGATCGGGCTTCATATAGACATCGACCGAGGCATCGTCGGTCGCGTCGGACCGCCAGGAATAGGCCCCGGTCACCGTCAAAATGAAAATGTCCTCGGGGATGCGCAAACCACGGCTCTTATGGCCCTTTTCGAATTTCGATGCCGGGAGGATCTTGCCGCGGGCGCTGCCGGTGATGTCCGGCACGAGGCATTCGACCTCGTCGATGCGGCCGCCCGAGAGGAATTCCTCGAAGCTTGTCAAAGACATGATAGACCTGGAAGCTGTTGAACGTCGGACCCTCGAACCCGCCCTGCCATTGTAGCCTGCCTGCTCGCCGGAGAAAATGAGCTTAGAACAATGAATTACGCCGGCCGACCAAGTCCGCTCGACGCCCAGAGCTATTACCGGGCGACGGCTGCGCCCTACGCTGCGCTGCCGCCGCTCGAGGGTCAATCCCGTGCCGATGTCGCGGTGATCGGCGCCGGCCTCACCGGCCTGTCGGCGGCGCTTGAGCTCGCCGCCCGGGGCTATGCGGTGGCGGTGGTGGACACGGGTCCGCTCGGCCATGGCGCATCGGGGCGTAATGGCGGCCAGATCTGCACCGGCTATGCCGCCGGCATGGGCAAGCTCGAGCGCCTGCTCGGGCGGCGCGAGGCCGAGATCTGCTTTGCCATTGCCGAGGAAGGCAAGGCGCTGATCAGGCAGCGGATTGCCACGCACCGGATCGACTGCGACCTGGCGCAGGGCCAGATCATATGCGCTCCCAAGCCGGCCCATCTCGAGGCGCTGGCCCGCGAGCGCGACGAGCTGGAATCGTATGGTTACCGCGAAACGACCCTGCTCGATTCAGCCGCGCTCCATGCCAAGGTCGGCACCCCGCTCTATCATGGTGGCCTGCTCGACCGCGGCGGCGGGCACTTCCATGCGCTCAATTATGTCATCGGGCTCGGGCGCGCGCTGCGCGAGGCCGGGGGCCGCATTTACGAGCATACGCCGGTGCTGGCGATCGAGCCGGGATCGCGCACCGTGCTGCGCACGCCCGAGGGCACGCTCTCGGCCGATGCGGTGGTCGTCGCCTGCAATGCCTATCTCGGAAGGCTGCTGCCGACGATCGCACCGCACATCATGCCGGTGGCAAGCTATGTGATCGCCACGGCGCCTCTCACTCAATCGGTTGCGACATCGCTGATCCGCGATGGCGAGGCGGTTGCCGATGCCAATTTCGTGGTCGACTACTTCCGTCTGACGGCCGACCGGCGGCTGTTGTTCGGCGGCCGCTGCAGCTATTCGGGAATCGATCCGGCCAATCTGGCGGCGAATATGCGTCCGCGCCTCGTCAAGGTGTTTCCGCAATTGGCCGAGACGCCGATCGACTATGCCTGGGGCGGCCATATCGCCATCACCCATAACCGGCTGCCCGATGCCGGGCGCATCGGCAATTCTGTCTATTATGCGCAGGGCTATTCCGGACAGGGGGTCGCCTTGAGCGGCATCTTCGGCAAGATGATGGCCGAGGCAATCGCCGGCGAGACGTCGCGCTTCGACATTTTCGGGCGCATCGCGCATACGCCCTTCCCCGGCGGCCCGCTCGCCCGGCCGGCGCTGACATTGGGGATGCTGTATTATCGGATCAGGGATCTATTGGCTTAGGCAGTAGGCATAAGGCAATAGGCGGGTGAACGGAGCCCTCCTACTGCCTAATGTGCCCACTGCCTACTCAGGCATTTCCTCCGGCCTGGCCCCGCCCGCCCATGCCTTGAGGCAGAGGAGCTCGAGCGCCACCATGGCGGCGGCATTGGCGGTCATCTCGGCATGGTCATAGGGCGGCGACACCTCGACCACATCCATGCCGGCGAGATCCAGTCCCTTGAGCGCCCTGAGAATCGCCAGTGCCTGATAGGAGGACAGTCCGCCCGGCACCGGCGTGCCGGTTCCCGGCGCGAAGGCCGGGTCGAGACAGTCGATGTCGAAGGTGAGGTAGACCGGACCGTTGCCCACCCGCTCCAAGATGGCGGCGGCCACCGCCGCGGCGGGGGCGGCGTGCACCTCGTCGGCGAACAGAACCTTCATGCCGTAGCTCTTCTCGCCGGCATAGGTCGTGCGGATGCCGATCTGGATGGCACGCTTGGGATCGATCAATCCCTCGCGGATGGCGTAGTTGAACATGGTGCCATGGTCGATGCGTCCGCCGGGATCGGGCTCGACATCGCGATGGGCATCGAAATGCACGAAGCCCATCGGCCCATGGACCTTGGCGAAGGCCTTGAGCACCGGATAGGTGACGAAATGATCGCCGCCGATCGATAGCGGCGTCACCTTCTTGGCGAGGATGCCGGCGATGTGCCGCTCGATGGCCCGCGGCACGTCCTGCTTGCGACCCCAATCGAAAAAACAGTCGCCATAGTCGACCACCGCGAGATGGTCGAACGGGTCGAAGCGCCACGGCCAGACCGGTCCCCAGGCATGATGGGCCGAGGCCTTGCGCACCGCCTCGGGGCCGAAGCGGGTCCCCGGGCGGTTGGTGACCGCCTGATCGAAGGGGATGCCGGTGACCGCGACATCGACGCCCTTGAGGTCGCGGGTGTATTTGCGCCGCATGAAGGAAAGCGCGCCGGCATAGGTCGCCTCGACGCTCGAGCCCTTCAGCGACTTGCGACGGAAGGCGGCATCGCCCGGCAGCTTGCCGGTGACCGAAGGCGCATCGTTCATGAGATCACTCCGTCAGGATCAAGGTGTCCTCGGGCGACCAGGACACCCAAACCGCGTCGCCGCGACGATAGATGGTCGGCGAGCGGCGCTCGTTCTGGACATTCACCGACAGCTCGCGGGCCGCCGGCGTCTCGACGAACACATTGCTGGTGTCGCCATAATAGGCAACGTCGCGCACCCGTCCCGGGCTCTTGATCAGGCCCGGCCCGGTGGGCTCGACCGCCGACAGCTTGAGCTTCTCCGGCCTCACCGCCACGGCGATGCGGCCCGACACCGGCACCTCCGCCGGCAGCGCCATCTCGCCCAGCCCCTCGGCTTGGCACAGCACGGCATTGCCGGCAAGGCCGATCACCTCGCCATCGATCAGGTTCACCTTGCCGATGAAATCGGCGACGAAGCGCGAGGCCGGCCGCTCATAGAGCTCCTGCGGCGAGGCGATCTGGCACACCCGGCCGTGGTCCATCACGGCAATCCGGCTCGCCATGGAGAGCGCCTCGTCCTGGTCGTGGGTGACGATCACGAAGGTGATGCCGACCGTCTCCTGGAGCCGGGTGAGCTCGAGCTGCATCTGCTCCCTAAGCTTGGCGTCGAGCGCCGACAGGGGCTCGTCGAGCAGCAGCACCTTCGGCCGCTTGATCAGCGCCCGCGCCAGCGCCACCCGCTGGCGCTGACCGCCCGACAGCTGGTCCGGCATGCGGCCGCGCAGCGGCCCGAGCCGCACCATCTCCAAGGCCTCGGTCACCCGCGGGCCGATCTCGGCGGCGGGCGTCCCGCCGACCTTGAGGCCATAGGCGACATTCTGCTCGACCGACATATGGGGGAACACGGCATAGGACTGGAACACCATGTTGACCGGCCGCTTGTTGGGCGGGGTTGCGGCCATGTTCTCGCCATCGATGACGATCTCGCCCGAAGAGGGCTTCTCGAGGCCCGCCAGCATCCGGAGCAGCGTGGTCTTGCCGCAGCCCGACGGCCCGAGCAGCGCGAAGAACTCGTTGCGCTCGATGTCGAGCGAGACATTGTCGACGGCGGTCACGTCGGCGAACATCTTGGTGATATTGCGGATCGAGACCACCGCGTCGTTCTGGCTGTTCACGGGCGTCAATTCCTTTCCGAACGCTGCAGGCGCATGGCGAGCACGGTGGCAACGAGAGTGATGACGATCAGCACCGTCGAGGCGGCGTTGATGTCGGGCGACACGCCGCGGCGGACCAGCGAATAGACTTTGACCGGAAAGGTCACCGTCTCCGGCCCCGAGGTGAAGAAGGTGATGACGAAATCGTCAAGCGACAGGGTGAAGGCGAGAAGCGCGCCGGCGATCAGCCCGGGCTGCATGAAGGGCAGGATGACATGCCGGAAAGTCTGCCATTCGGAGGCGCCGAGATCGCGCGAGGCCTCGTCGAGCTCGCGGTTGAACCCGGCCATGCGCGCCCGCACCACCACCGCGACGAAGGGGAAGGAGAAGGCGATATGGGCGATGGTGATCGAGGCGAGGTTGAGCGGCCAGACGGTGAACAGGCTGTTCCACCAGGCGACCGGCCCGCTTTCGAAGCCGCTCATGAAGCGCCCCATGCGGGCGAAGAACACGAGCAGCGCCACCCCCATGCAGATCTCCGGGATGACGATGGGCATCGCCATGAAGCCCTCATAGGCCGCCTTGAAGGGAAAGCGGAAGCGCCACAGCAGAAGCGCCGTCGCGCCGCCGATGATGGTGGCGACCAGCGTGCACATCAGCGCAATGGTGATCGAGTTCGCCATCGCCTCGATCAGCGCCTGGTTCTCCCAGGCGACGAGGTAATATTTGGTGGTGAAGCCCTGCCACACGACATTGCGCTTGGAGTCGTTGAAGGAGAAGGCGATCAGCGCCAGGATCGGCGCATAAAGGGCGACGAAGACGAGCCCGATCAGGAGCTTGAGCCAGAGGCGCGAGCCATAGTCGA
>JBKOZY010000043.1:0-8244 GCA_046726135.1 Pseudomonadota bacterium
GACGGGCGGGCGCCAAGATCCTCACCCAATGCGCCGTGCGGGGCCTTGATCTGGCAGGCGGCCGGGTGGCCGGCGTGGTGACCGAAAGAGGCCGGATCGCCTGCGACCAGGTGGTGCTGGCCGGCGGCGCGTGGTCGCGGCGGTTCTGCAGCAATCTCGACATCCATCTGCCGCAGCTGATGGTGGTGAACTCGGTGCAGCGGACGCAGCCGATCGATGCCGGCATCGAGGTCAGCGGCAAATGCCCGCGCTTCGCGCTGCGCCGGCGTCTCGATGGCGGCTATACGGTGGCGCATGGGGTGCTGAACGTGGCCGACATCGTGCCCGACAGCTTCCGGCTGTTCTTCGCCTTTCTGCCGGCGATCAATCTCAGCGAGCTCAGGTTCCGCATCGGCCGGCGGTTCATCGAGGAATGGCGGTTGCCGCGGCGCTGGTCGCTCGATCAGACGAGCCCGTTCGAGCAGGTCCGGGTGCTCGACCCCGAGCCGACCGCGGCGCTGCTCGACTCGGCGCTCGATGATCTCAAATCGGTCTTTCCGGCATTCCGCGACGTCCAAGTCGCCGAGCGCTGGGCCGGCTATATCGATGCGACGCCCGATGCGGTGCCGGTGATCTCGCCGGTCGACAGCATTCCCGGCTTTTATCTCGCCACCGGCTTCTCCGGCCATGGCTTCGGCATCGGCCCGGGCGCCGGCAAGCTGATGGCCGATATCGTCACCGGCGTCGCTTCGCCGGTGGTGGACCCCGCGCCGTTCCGGTATTCGCGATTCAGCAGGCAGTAGGCAATAGGCAGTAGGAAGTAGGGAGAGAGCATCGGCCGCTGCCTATTGCCTAGTGCCGACTGCCTCACATGTGAATAGCGCGCTGCTCAACCGCCATGGCGGCCTCCTTGACGGCCTCGGCCAGGGTCGGGTGGGCATGGCAGGTGCGGGCGAGGTCCTCGGAAGAGCCGCCGAACTCCATCAGCACGGCGCATTCATGAATGAGCTCGCCGGCCTGCGGGCCGATGATATGGGCGCCGAGCACCCGGTCGGTGGCGGCATCGGCGATGATCTTGACGAAGCCGTCGGTGGTCTGATTGGCCTTGGCGCGGCCATTGGCCAGAAAGGGGAACTTGCCGACCTTGTAGGCGACCCCATCGCGCTTCAGCTCCTCCTCGCTGCGGCCGACGGTCGCCACTTCGGGGCTGGTATAGATGACGTTGGGGATGACGTCGTAATTGACATGGCCGGCCTGCCCGGCGAGCAGCTCGGCAAGGGCGACGCCCTCGTCCTCCGCCTTGTGGGCGAGCATCGGGCCGCGGATGACATCGCCGATGGCGAAGATGCCGGGCACAGTGCTCTCGAAACGGTCGGTGACGGTGACCCGGCCTTGGTTGTCGAGCTGGACGCCGAGCTCCTCGAGGCCGAGGCCGGCGGTGTAGGGGACGCGGCCGATTGCCACCAGAACGACGTCGGCGGTGAGCGTCTCAGCCCGTCCGCCCTTGGCATGCTCGACCGAGACCGACAGCCGTTCGCTCGCGGGGGCAACGCCGGTGACCTTGGAGGAGAGGCGGAAGGTGAAGCCCTGGCGCTGCAGCAGGCGCTGGAACTGCTTGGCGACCTCGGCGTCGGTGCCGGGCACGATGCGATCGAGGAACTCGATCACCGTCACCTTGGCGCCGAGCCTTGCCCAGACCGAGCCGAGCTCGAGACCGATGACGCCGGCCCCGACCACCAGCAGGTCGCGCGGGACGCGCTCGAGGGTCAGCGCGCCGGTCGAGGACACGATGCGCTTCTCGTCGATCTCGACACCCCGCAAGCGGGCGCTGTCGGAACCGGTGGCGATGATGATGGTGCGGGCCTCGACGGTGGTCTCCTCGCCATTGTCGCTCTTCACCGCGATCTTGCCCGGCGAGGCGATGCGGGCGGTGCCATGGAAGGCGGTGATCTTGTTCTTGCGGAACAGGAACTCAACGCCCTTGGTGTTGCCTTCGACCGCTTCCTGCTTGAACGTCATCATGCGCGGCAGATCGAGAGCGGGCGGGCCAATGTCGATCCCCATTTTGGCAAAGCTGTGCCCGGCCTCGTGGAACAGCTCGGTCGAATGGAGCAGCGCCTTGGAGGGGATGCAGCCGATATTGAGGCAGGTGCCGCCATGGGTGGCGCGCTTCTCCACCACCGCCACCTTCATGCCAAGCTGGGCGGCCCGGATGGCGCAAACATAGCCGCCCGGCCCGGTCCCGATCACCGCGACGTCGAAAGCTTCGGCCATGGGCTAGAGATCCAGCATCATGCGCTGCGGGTCCTCGATGCCTTCCTTGACCCGCACGAGGAAAGTCACCGCGTCCTTGCCGTCGACCAGCCGGTGGTCATAGGAGAGCGCCAGATACATCATCGGGCGGGCAACGATGGCGCCGTTCACGACCACCGGCCGATCGAGGATCTTGTGCATGCCGAGAATGCCCGATTGCGGGGCGTTGAGGATCGGCGTCGACATCAGCGAGCCATAGACGCCGCCATTGGAGATGGTGAAGGTGCCGCCCTGCATTTCCTCGATCTTGAGCTGGCCGTCACGGGCCTTGCGCCCGTAATCGGCGATCGTCCGCTCGACCTCGGCGAAGGTCAGCCGGTCGGCATCGCGCACCACCGGCACGACCAGGCCGCGATCGGTGCCGACGGCGACGCCGATATTGTAGTAATTGCGATAGACGATATCGTCGCCATCGATCTCGGCATTGACGGCCGGTACATCGCGCAGGGCCTGGACGCAGGCCTTCACGAAAAAGCCCATGAAGCCAAGCTTCACGCCGTGCTTCTTCTCGAAGACATCCTTGAAGGCGTTGCGCAGCGCCATGACCTCGGTCATGTCCACCTCGTTGAAGGTGGTGAGCATGGCGGCGGTGTTCTGGGCATCCTTGAGGCGGCGGGCGATGGTGGTCCTGAGCCGGCTCATCCTGACCCGCTCCTCGCGCGCCTGGTCGGCGGGCGGCGTCGGGGCGCGCAGTTCGCGCAAGGGGGCAGACTGCGGCGCGGGCGTGGGCGTGGGGGCGGGCGCAGGGGGCGGTGCCTTCGCCTGGACCTTGGGGGCGCCGTCGGCGGCCTCGAGCAGGTCGCCCTTGGTGAGCCGGCCGTCCCTGCCGGTGCCAGCCAACGACGACACATCGATGCGGCGCTCCTCGGCGATCTTGCGGACCGCCGGCGACAAAGGCTGCGCCGCGGCGACGGCAGGCTTCTCCCGCGGCGGCGCGGAAGGCTGAGGCGCGGCGGCGGCCTTCGGCACCTCGGTCGCAGCGGCACCGGAGGTGGCAGCACCGTCGGCAATGGCTCCGAGAACGGCACCGACATTCACCGTCTCGCCCGGCTGCACCGCAATCTTCTGGAGGACTCCGGCGGCCGGTGCGGGCACCTCGACGGTCACCTTGTCGGTCTCGAGCTCGACCACCGGCTCATCGGCCTTGACGGCCTCGCCTTCCTTCTTGAACCACTGGCCGATCGTCGCCTCGGTCACCGACTCGCCAAGCGCCGGCACCTTGATCTCGGTCATCATCGTCACGCCCTTCCCAAGCCTTGATTGTCACCCCAGAGCTTCGTCAAGCAGGGTTTTCAGCTCCGACATATGCTTGCTCATCAGTCCGGTGGCGGTCGCCGCCGAGGGTGGGCGACCGGCGTAACGCGGACGCTTGCTCTTGGCATCGATCTTGATCAGCACCCATTCGAGATTGGGCTGAACGAACATCCAGGCGCCCATGTTGTAGGGCTCCTCCTGGCACCACACCATCTCGGCGCCCTTGAAGCGCGAGAGCTCGGTGACCAGCGCCTTGTGGGGGAAGGGGTAGAGCTGCTCGAGCCGCATCAAATAGATATCGTCGACGCCGCGCCTCTCGCGCTCCTCGAAGAGATCGTAATAGACCTTGCCGGAGCACAGGACGACGCGGCGGATCTTCGAATCCTCGACGAGCTTGATCTTCGATTCGGGCGATGACTCGGCACCATCGTAAAGCACGCGGTGAAAGGAGGTGCCGTCGGCCATCTCGTCGAGCCGGGAGACCACCTTCTTGTGGCGCAGCAGCGATTTCGGCGTCATCAGGATCAGCGGCTTGCGGATGTCGCGCTTCAGCTGCCGGCGCAGGATGTGGAAATAGTTGGCCGGCGTCGTGCAGTTGGCGACCTGCATATTGTCCTCGGCACACATTTGGAGATAGCGCTCGAGGCGTGCCGAGGAGTGCTCGGGGCCCTGGCCCTCGTAGCCATGGGGGAGCAGGCAGGTAAGGCCCGACATGCGCAGCCACTTGCGCTCGCCCGAGGAGATGAACTGGTCGAACACCACCTGGGCGCCATTGGCGAAGTCGCCGAACTGGGCCTCCCACAGCACCAGGCAGTTGGGCTCGGCGAGCGAGTAGCCATATTCGAAGCCGAGCACCGCCTCTTCCGAGAGCATGGAGTTGATGACCTCGAAGCGCGCCTTCTGGTCGCGCACCAGATGGTTCAGCGGCGTATAGCGCCGCTCGGTCTCCTGATCGATGATGACGGCATGGCGCTGCGAGAAGGTGCCGCGCTGGACGTCCTGGCCCGACAGGCGCACCGGGAAGCCCTCGTCGAGCAACGTTGCGAAGGCCAGGGTCTCGGCGGTCGCCCAGTCGATGCCGGTGCCCTCCATGATGGTCTTGCGACGGGCCTCGAGCACGCGTATCAGGGTTCGGTGCACGCTGAAGCCCTGGGGCAGCCGGGTCACCCGGTCGCCGAGCTCGTGCAGCTTGGCAACCGACACGCCGGTCGAGCCGCGGCGGGGATCGTCGTCGATCCTTGCGGCGGCCTTCATGCCGGACCAGCGGCCGTCGAGCCAGTCGGCCTTGTTGGCCTTGTAACCGTCGGAAGCGGCGAAGGCATCGTCGAGGCGCCGGCGGAAATCGGCCTTCATCTCATCGATGTCGGCAGCCGTCACGACACCTTCCTCGATCAAGCGACGAGAATAGACCTCGACCACGCTCGGATGCTTGGCGATCCGCTTGTACATGCTCGGCTGGGTGAAGGCCGGCTCGTCGGATTCGTTGTGACCGAACCGGCGGTAGCAGAACATGTCGATGACGACAGGGTGCTTGAACTTCTGGCGAAACTCGGTGGCGATCTTGGCGGCGTAGACCACCGCCTCCGGGTCATCGCCATTGACGTGGAAGATCGGCGCTTCGATCATCTTGGCGACGTCTGACGGGTAGGGCGACGAGCGGGCCCAGATCGGGCTCGTGGTGAATCCGATCTGGTTGTTGACGATGTAATGCAGCGAGCCGCCGGTGCGGTGTCCCTTGAGGCCCGACAGTCCGAAGCATTCGGCCACCACGCCCTGGCCGGCGAAGGCGGCATCGCCATGGATCAGGAGCGGCATCACCCGGCGGCGGTCGCCGCCATTCTGGTCCTGCTTGGCGCGCACCTTGCCGAGCACCACCGGATCGACGATCTCGAGATGCGACGGATTGGCGGTCAGCGACAAGTGGACACGGTTGTTGTCGAACTCGCGGTCGGAGGAGGAGCCGAGGTGGTATTTGACGTCGCCCGAGCCTTCGACCTCCTCGGGCGTCGAGGAGCCGCCCTTGAACTCGTGGAAGATCACCGAATAGGGCTTGGCCATGACATTGGCGAGGACGTTGAGGCGGCCGCGATGGGCCATGCCGAAGACGACCTCGTGCAGGCCGAGCTGGCCGCCGCGCTTGATGATCTGCTCGAGCGCCGGGATCATCGACTCGCCGCCATCAAGGCCGAAGCGCTTGGTGCCGGTGTATTTGACATTGAGGAAGTGCTCGAAGCCCTCGGCCTCGATCAGCTTGTTGAGAATCGCCCGCTTGCCCTCGGCGGTGTAGCGGATGCCCTTGTCGGGACCCTCGATGCGCTCCTGGATCCAGGCTTTCTGGCGCGGATCGGAGATGTGCATGAACTCGACCCCGAGCGTCGAGCAGTAGGTCCGCTTGAGGATGGCGATGATCTGGTTGAGGGTTGCCCGCTCGAGGCCGAGGACATTGTCGATGAAGATCGGGCGGTCCATGTCCTGCGGGCCGAAACCGTAGGAGGCCGGATCGAGCTCGGGGTGAGTCTCGGGGTCCTTGAGGCGCAGCGGATCGAGATCGGCGGCGAGATGGCCGCGGATGCGATAGGCGCGGATCATCATCAGGGCACGGACCGAATCGAGGGTCGCCTTGCGCATCTCGGCGGCCGAGAAATCGCCGGCGGCGCGGTCGCGCGGGCGGCGGGCAGGGCGGGTCTCGCCATCGCGGGTCAGCGCCGGCCAATTGCCGTCGAGAGCCGAGACGATCTCGCCGTTGACGGCCTCCGGCCAGTCGGACCGCTCCCAGGAGGGGCCGCGGGTCTGCTTCAGGGCGATGTCGCGATCCTCCTTCAGGCCGGCGAAGAATTGCTGCCATTCGGGATCCACGGAGGAGGGGTCGTTCAGATAGCGGGCGTAAAGCTGCTCGATGAATTGGGCGTTGGCACCGTAGAGAAACGAGGTGCGCTCGAACGCCTCGTTGAGGTCTGTCTTGGTCATCGTTCTCCGGACCGGCAAGGGGACCCGCCGGCCTTTCCAGTTGTCGGGTGCCCGAAGGCACCGCTATGAGCCCCCGTCTCGCGCTGCTCAGCCAGTCAACAGCCTGGCGAGTGTCGTGCCCAGCGCCGCGGGGGAATCGGCAATCGTCACATTGGCGCGCCGCATCGCCTCGATCTTGTCCTCGGCGCCGCCGCGGCCGCCGGAAATGATGGCACCGGCATGGCCCATGCGACGACCAGGCGGGGCGGTGCGGCCGGCAATGAATCCGACCGTCGGCTTCTTGACCTTGGAGAGGCGCAGGAAATCGGCGGCCTCCTCCTCGGCCGAGCCGCCGATCTCGCCGATCATGACGATCGAGCGGGTTTCGGGGTCGGCCAGGAAGAGCTCCAGCACGTCGATGAACTCGGTGCCCTTGACCGGATCGCCGCCGATACCGACAGCGGTGGACTGACCGAGCCCGATATCGGATGTCTGTTTGACGGCCTCATATGTCAAGGTGCCGGAACGCGACACGATGCCGACCGAGCCCTTCTTGAAGATATGGCCCGGCATGATGCCGATCTTGCACTCGTCCGGGGTGATGATGCCGGGGCAGTTCGGCCCGATCAGCCGGGTGTTCGAGCCGTCGAGGGCGCGCTTGACCTTGACCATGTCCATCACCGGGATGCCCTCGGTGATGCAGACAGCCAGCGGGACCTCGGCGGCGATTGCCTCGAGAATGGCGTCGGCGGCAAAGGGCGGCGGGACATAGATCGCCGAGGCATCGGCGCCAGTCTCGGCGACGGCGGCGGCAACGGTGTCGAACACCGGCAGGCCGAGATGGATCGAGCCGCCCTTGCCCGGCGCGGTGCCGCCGACCATGCGGGTGCCATAGGCGATCGCCTGTTCGGAATGAAACGTGCCGTTGCGACCGGTAAATCCCTGACACAGCACGCGGGTGTTCTTATCGACCAGGACCGCCATCAGCCGAGTTCCTTGACGGCCTGAACGATCTTCTGCGCGGCGTCGTCGAGATTATCCGCCGAAATGACGTTGAGGCCCGAGTCGGCGATGACGTTCTTGCCGATCTCGACATTGGTGCCTTCCAGGCGCACCACCAGCGGCACTTTCAGGCCGACCTCCTTGACGGCGGCGATCACGCCTTCCGCGATGATGTCGCAGCGCATGATGCCGCCGAAGATGTTGACCAGAATGCCCTTCACCTTCGGATCGGCCGTGATGATCTTGAACGCGGCGCTGACTCGCTCCTTGGAGGCGCCGCCGCCGACGTCGAGGAAATTCGCGGGCGCGCCGCCGTAGAGTTTGATGATGTCCATGGTGGCCATCGCGAGGCCCGCGCCGTTGACCATGCAGCCGATCGAGCCGTCGAGCGCGATGTAGTTGAGATCGTGCCGCGAGGCGGCGATCTCCTTCTCGTCCTCTTCGGTCTCGTCGCGCAGCGCCACGATGTCAGGGTGCCGGTAGAGCGCGTTGCCGTCGAAGCCGACCTTGGCATCGAGGCAGACCAGGCGTCCGTTCTTGGTCTCGATCAGCGGGTTGATCTCGAGCAAGCTCATGTCCTTGGCCAGGAACGCCGCATACAGCTGGGGCAGCATGCGCGCGGCCTGCACGGCGGCTTCGTTGCTCAGCCCGAGCGCCTGGACGACTTGGCGGCCGTGGTGCGGCAGGATTCCCGTGATGGGATCGACCGCGAAGGTGATGATCTTGTCGGGATGCGTGCGCGCGACTTCC
>JBKOZY010000044.1:0-6853 GCA_046726135.1 Pseudomonadota bacterium
AGCTCAGGGCGCGCAATCACATGAAGATCATCTCGCTTGCCCCGGAGGTGCTGTGATGCCGGTCAAGCTCAAGATCAGGAAGGGCGATCGCGTCGTCGTCCTTACCGGCAAGGACAAGGGGAAGCAGGGCAACGTGCTCAAGGTGTACCCGAGCGACAACCGGGCGGTGGTGCAGGGGGTGAATGTCGCCCGTCGCCACCAGAAGCAAACCGCGGCGCAGCAGGGCGGCATCGTCGCCAAGGAAATGCCGATTCATATTTCGAACATCGCTCATATCGATCCCAAGGACGGCAAGCCGACCCGGATCGGCTACAAGTTCCTGAGCGATGGAAAGCGAGTCCGGGTGGCCAGGCGCTCGGGGGAGGAGATCAATGGCTGACGTGCCCTATGTCCCGCGGCTGAAGCAGCACTATCTCGATACGGTGCGCCCGCAGCTGATGGAGAAGTTCTCCTTCAGCAACAAGATGCAAGTGCCGAAGTTCGACAAGGTCGTCCTCAATATGGGGGTGGGCGAAGCGGTCGGCGACGGCAAGATCATCAACATTGCGGCCGAGGAGCTGGCCAAGATCGCCGGCCAGAAGCCGGTGATCACCCGTGCCCGCAAGTCGATCGCGACCTACAAGATCCGCGAGAACATGCCGATCGGCGTCAAGGTGACGCTGCGCCAGGCGCGCATGTGGGAGTTCCTCGACCGGCTCATCAACATCGCGCTGCCGCGGGTGCGCGACTTCCGCGGCCTGTCGGAGCGAAGCTTCGACGGGCGCGGCAACTATGCGATGGGCATCAAGGAGCACATCATCTTTCCGGAGATCGACTACGACAAGATCGAGCGGGTCTGGGGCTTCGATGTGATCGTCTGCACCACGGCGCGGAACGACGAAGAAGCGCGGGCACTGCTCGAAGCCTTCAACTTTCCGTTCCGCAGGCAGACCGCCAAGCGTCAGGCGGCGTGACCGGGGATATTCGAGAGGTTCAGGAGAATGGCGAAGAAGAGCTCGATCGAGACCAACAACCGGCGGCGTCGGCTGGCCAAGAAATTCGCTGGCAAGCGGGCCCGGCTGAAAGCCGTCGCCAGCGATCAGAAGCTCAGCATGGAGGAGCGGTTCGCTGCCCAGCTCAAGCTGGCGCAGCTGCCCCGCAACTCGGCGCGAATCCGGATCCGCAACCGTTGCGAGGTGACGGGGCGGTCGCGCGGCTATTACCGCAAGCTCGGCATGTCGCGCATCGCATTGCGGGAACTGGCGTCGCAGGGCCTGATCCCGGGCATGGTGAAGTCGAGCTGGTGATCCGGCGAGGTTTGAGGAGAACTCGATGACTGTGACTGATCCGCTGGGCGACATGCTGACGCGCATCCGCAATGCGCAGCTGCGCGGCAAGTCGAAGGTGACGACGCCGGCTTCCAGGATGCGCGTCCGGGTGCTCGATGTTCTGCAGCAGGAAGGCTATATCCGCGGCTATGCCGAGGTTGACTATGGCAGGGGCCGCTCGGAGCTCGAGATCGAGTTGAAATATTTCGACGGCGAGCCGGTGATCCGCCAGATCGACCGGGTGTCGACGCCGGGGCGGCGGGTCTATGCGAGCGTCAACAACCTGCCCACCGTCTATAACGGGCTCGGGATCTCGATCCTGTCGACACCGAAAGGCGTGCTGTCGGATGCCGATGCGCGCGCTCAGAATGTCGGCGGCGAAGTGATCTGCACGGTGTTCTGAGCCGGGCACCAGGAAGGAACGAACCCATGTCGCGCATCGGCAAGAAACCAATTCCGGTCACCCAGGGGGTGACGGTCTCGGTCAATGGCAACACGGTCAAGGTGAAGGGGCCCAAGGGCGAGCTCCAGACCGCTCTCGGCGATCTCGTCAAGGTCAAGGTCGAGAGCAACGAGATCGTGGTCGCGCCGCGCGACGACAGCAAGCCGGCGCGGGCTGCCTGGGGCATGTCGCGCACGCTCGTCAACAACATGGTGCAGGGGGTGACCCAGGGCTTCACCCGCACGCTTGAGATCACCGGGGTGGGGTATCGCGCGGCAGCGCAGGGCTCGAAGCTCCAGCTCAATCTCGGCTACAGCCACGATGTCGTCTATGAGGTGCCAAAGGGGGTGACGGTGACGACGCCGCGTCCCACCGAAATTCAGGTGGCCGGCATCGACAAGCAGCAGGTCGGGCAGGTGGCGGCGGAGATCCGCGGCTGGCGTCCGCCAGAGCCCTACAAGGGCAAGGGCGTGCGCTATCGCGGCGAATATATCCACCGCAAGGAAGGCAAGAAGAAGTAGGGAAGGGCCGCGCCATGGTTCAGAAGATCGCACAGATCGACCGTCGTCGGCGGCGGGTCCGCAAGGCCATCAGGGAGCGCAGCGGCGGCCGGCCGCGCCTCTCGGTGTTCCGGTCGAATGCCTATATCTATGCCCAGATCATCGACGATGATAAGGGGGAGACGCTGGTCGCCGCCTCATCGCTCGAAAAGGATCTGCGCACGACGCTCGAGGGCACTGGCAACAAGGCGGCCGCGGCGGCGGTCGGCAAGCTGGTGGCGGAGCGGGCCAAGGGCAAGGGCCTGAGCGAGGTGGTGTTCGATCGGGGCGGCTATATCTATCACGGCCGGGTCAAGGCGCTGGCCGATGCGGCACGCGAAGCCGGGCTGAAATTCTAAAGGGTGATGTCGATGAAGGTTTGGCATGGCTAGAGAACGCGAACGCGGCGGCGATCGGGAAGAGCGCGACAGCGAGTTTCTCGACAAGCTCGTCCATATCAACCGGGTTGCCAAGGTGGTGAAGGGCGGCCGGCGCTTCGGATTCGCGGCGCTGGTGGTGGTCGGCGACCAGAAGGGCCGGGTCGGTTTCGGCCATGGCAAGGCGCGCGAGGTGCCGGAAGCGATCCGCAAGGCCACCGACAGCGCCAAGCGCGGGCTGATCCGAGTGCCGCTGCGCGAGGGCCGGACGCTGCATCATGACGTGGTCGGCCGCCATGGGTCGGGCAAGGTGGTGCTGCGGGCGGCGCCGGCCGGCACCGGGATCATCGCCGGCGGGCCGATGCGCGCGGTGTTCGAGAGCCTCGGCATGCAGGATGTGGTCGCCAAGTCGCTTGGCACGTCGAACCCCTACAATATGGTGCGGGCCACGTTCGACGCATTGAAGCGCGAGACCAGCCCACGCTCGGTGGCGGCGCGGCGCGGCAAGAAGGTGAGCGAGATCATGGCGCGCCGGCGCGACGGCGAAGCGGTGCCCGAGCAAGGCTGAGCCGGAAGGAAGCGAAGGCGATGGCGAAGTCCGAGACCAAAAAGACGGTGACGGTTGAGCAGGTCAAGAGCCCGGCGCGGCGCGATGAGCGCCAGCGGGCGACGCTGATCGGTCTCGGCCTGAACAAGCTGAACCGCCGGGCAACGCTCGAGGATACGCCGGCGGTGCGCGGCATGATTGCCAAGGTCGCTCATCTGATCCGCATCGTCGAAGCGGCGTGATGGCGCAAGACAGGATGGACCGGAGGCCATGAAGCTCAACAGCATCTCTGACAAGTCGGGGGCCCGCCATGTGCGCAAGCGGGTCGGTCGCGGCATCGGCTCCGGCCTCGGCAAGACGGCAGGGCGCGGCGGCAAGGGCCAGACGGCCCGGTCCGGCGGCGCCAAGGCCGGTTTCGAGGGCGGGCAGATGCCGATCTATCGCCGGTTGCCCAAGCGCGGTTTCACCAAGCCGAACGCCCTCAGCTTCAACGAGGTCAATCTCGGGCGGCTGCAATCGGCGATCGATGCCGGGCGGCTCGATGCCGGCAAGCCGGTCGATGCGGCGGCGCTGCTCGCGGCGGGTCTCGCCGGCAAGGCGCGCGACGGGGTGCGGCTGCTTGGCAAGGGGGTGCTCACGTCGAAGATCGCGATCACCGTCAACCATGCCAGCCGCAGCGCGACCGAGGCGGTCGAGAAGGCCGGCGGCACGGTGACGCTCATTCCGCCGAAGCGTCCGGCAAAGGGCGGCGACGCGGCGGCCGGCGCGGGCAAGGACTGAGGCGGTTGCGTCTCTCGGTCCGGTTCCCGATATTTTCGGGTTCAAGGCCGCCCGAAGGCATGAGGTAGGATATGGCATCCGCAGCGGAACAACTTGCAGCAAACATCAATTTCTCCGCGTTCGCGAAGGCCGAGGATCTCAAGAAGCGCATCTGGTTCACGCTGGGTGCGCTGATCGTCTATCGCCTGGGCACCTACATTCCCGTTCCGGGCGTCGATCCGGTCGAGCTCGCCCGGCTGGTGCAGCAGAATTCGACGGGCATCCTGGGCTGGATCAACGGACTGGCCGGCGGAGCGCTCGGCCGGATGGCGATCTTTGCGCTCAACATCATGCCCTACATCTCGGCGTCGATCATCATTCAGCTGATGACGACGGTGTCGCCCCATCTCGAGCAGCTCAAGAAAGAGGGCGAGCAGGGCCGCAAGAAGATGAACCAGTACACGCGCTACGGCACGGTGCTGCTGGCGGCGCTGCAGGCCTATGGCATTTCGGTCGGTCTCGAAGGGCAGAGCGGCGTGGTGCTCGACCCTGGCTGGTTCTTCCGCATCTCGACGGTGATCACGCTGACCGGCGGCACCGTCTTCCTGATGTGGCTCGGCGAGCAAATCACCTCGCGGGGCATCGGCAACGGCATCTCGCTCATCATCTTTGCCGGCATCGTGGCGGGCCTGCCTTCGGCGATCGGCCACACGCTCGAGCTCGGGCGCACCGGACAGATGTCGACCTTCGTGATTCTCGGCATCATCGCCATGGCGCTGGTCGTCGTCGCCTTCATCGTCTTCATGGAGCGGGCACTGCGCAAGATCCCGGTGCAGTATCCCAAGCGTCAGGTCGGCGATCGCATGATGCAGTCGGACCGCTCGCATCTGCCGCTCAAGCTCAACACATCGGGGGTCATTCCGCCGATCTTCGCGTCCTCGCTGCTGCTCCTGCCGATCACGGTGGCGAATTTCAGCCAGGGCCAGGGGCCGGAGTGGTTGAACTACATCACGGCTCTGCTCGGTCACGGGCAGCCGTTGTTCATGTTGCTCTATGTCGGGCTGATCATCTTCTTCGCCTTCTTCTACACGGCGATCATGCTCAACCCGAAGGAGACGGCAGACAATCTCAAGAAGTATGGCGGCTTCATCCCCGGGATCCGGCCGGGCGAGCGGACCGCGGAATATATCGACTACGTGCTGACGCGGATCACCATGATCGGCGCCCTCTATCTGTCGGCGGTGTGCATGCTGCCGGAGCTTTTGACCTACTATGCCCGGATGCCGTTCTATTTCGGCGGCACATCGCTGCTCATCGTGGTGTCGGTCACCATGGACACGGTCACCCAGATCCAGGGGCATTTGCTGGCCCAGCAATATGAGGGGCTGGTGAAGAAGGCCAGGCTCAGGGGTCCGAAACGATGAACATCATCCTGCTCGGTCCGCCGGGGGCCGGCAAAGGGACGCAGGCCAAGCGGCTCGAGGCCAGGCGCGGGATGAAGCAGCTGTCGACCGGCGACATGCTGCGGGCGGCGGTGGCCGCCGGCACCGAGCATGGCAAGAAGGCCAAGGCGGTGATGGATCGCGGCGATCTCGTCTCCGACGAGACGGTGGTGTCGATCATCGCCGACCGGCTGGATGAGCCCGATGCCAAGCGCGGCTTCATCCTCGATGGATTCCCCCGCAATATCGCCCAGGCGGCGGCGCTCGACCGCATGATGGCAAGCCGCGGCTTTAGGCTCGACATGGTCATCGAGCTCGCAGTGGACGACGAGGCGCTGGTCAGGCGCCTGAGCGGGCGGTTCAGCTGCTCCGGCTGCGGCAAAGGGTACCATGATGCCTTTGAGCGGCCGCGGACCGAGGGGCTGTGCGACGCCTGCGGCGGCAGCACGTTCGTGCGGCGGGCCGACGACAACGCCGAGACCGTGAAGAGCCGGCTCGGCATCTATAACCGCCAGACGGCGCCGCTCGTCGCCTATTACGCCGCGGTGGGCAAGCTCACAAAGGTCGATGGCATGGCGGCGATCGACGAGGTGTCGCGCCAGATCGAGGAGGCGCTGCGCATCGCATGAGGTGGTTGACGGATCGGAAAAACCCGCCTACATACGCGTTTTCCGGTCGAAAATGGTCGGCTGCAAGGGGAGCGCGCTCCTGCTTGGGCGCGGCCAATTGCGTCTTGTGAGGTTTTTCAGGAGATTGCGACGTGGCTCGTATCGCAGGCGTTAACATTCCGACCGCAAAGCGTGTGCCGATCGCGCTTCAGTATATTTTTGGGATCGGTCCGAAAAAGGCGCATGAGATTTGCGAAAAGGTCAAGATCCCGCTGGAGCGGCGGGTCAATGAGCTGTCGGATTCCGAAGTTCTGCAGATCCGCGAGGTGATCGACCGCGACTACATCGTCGAGGGCGATCTCCGGCGCGAGGTGGCGATGAACATCAAGCGGCTGATGGATCTCGGCACCTATCGCGGCCTGCGTCACCGCCGCGGGCTGCCGGTCAGGGGTCAGCGCACCCATACCAATGCGCGCACCCGCAAGGGGCCCGCCAAGCCGATCGCCGGCAAGAAGAAGTAACGCAAGCGTCATCGCCGAGAGAACAGTCATATGGCCAAGGAACCCGTCCGCCCGCGCCGCAAGGAGCGCAAGAACATCACCTCGGGCGTGGTGCATGTTCATTCCTCCTTCAACAACACGATGATCACCATCACCGACGTTCAGGGGAACACCATCTCCTGGGCATCGGCCGGCAAGCTCGGCTTCAAGGGGTCGCGCAAGTCCACCCCGTATGCCGCCCAGGTGGCGGCCGATCAGGCCGGCCGTGCCGCCATGGAGCATGGCATGCGGACAGTCGAGGTCGAGGTTTCGGGGCCGGGTTCAGGTCGCGA
>JBKOZY010000045.1:0-4460 GCA_046726135.1 Pseudomonadota bacterium
CCGATGATTCCTGGTCTGGGTCACGCAGCGGACATGGCCTGATGAAATCTGCCGTTATCGTTTTTCCGGGAATCAACCGCGACCGCGACGTGGCGCAGGCGCTCAGGCGCTTCTCCGGGCGCGAGCCGCAGATGGTGTGGCAGACCGAGACCGAGCTCGCGCCCGATCTCGACCTCATCGTGCTGCCCGGCGGCTTCTCCTATGGCGACTATCTGCGCTGCGGGGCGATCGCGGCGCGGGCGCCGGTGATGGCGGCGGTGCGGGACGCGGCGCGCCGCGGCGTCAAGGTGCTCGGCGTCTGCAACGGCTTCCAGATCCTGATCGAGGCCGGCCTGCTGCCGGGGGCGCTGATGCGCAATGCCTCGCTCCATTTCGTCTGCCGCAGGGTGCATCTGCGGGTCGAGAACAATGGAACCTTCCTGACGCGGAAGCTCGGCCGCGGCGACATCGTCCAGGCACCGGTGGCGCATGGCGACGGCAACTATTTCGCCGAGCCGGCGACGCTTCAGGCGCTCGAGGACGAGGGCCGGGTGGTGTTCCGCTATGTCGACGGGACCAACCCCAACGGCTCGATCAACGACATCGCCGGCATCGTCAACCGCGACGGCAATGTCGTCGGCCTCATGCCGCATCCGGAGAACATGATCGAAGGGCTGCATGGCCGCACCGACTGCGCACCGCTGTTCGAAAGCCTCGTCTCGGCATGATCACCGAGGCGTTGATCCGCGAGCACGGGCTCAAGCCCGACGAATATGAGCGGTTCGTCAAGCTGATCGGGCGCGAGCCGACCTTGACCGAGCTCGGCATCGTCTCGGCCATGTGGAACGAGCACTGCTCCTACAAATCCTCCAAGAAATGGCTCCGCACCCTGCTCACCACCGGCCCTTGCGTCATTCAGGGCCCGGGGGAGAATGCCGGGGTCATCGACATCGGCGATGGCGATGCCATCGTGTTCAAGATGGAGAGCCACAACCACCCCTCCTTCATCGAGCCCTATCAGGGGGCGGCGACCGGGGTGGGCGGCATCCTCCGCGACGTCTTCACCATGGGGGCGCGGCCGATCGCGGCCCTCAATGCGCTTCGCTTCGGGGCGCCCGATCACCCCCGCACCCGGCGGCTCGTCGCCGGCGTGGTCGCCGGGCTCGGCGGCTATGGCAACTCCTTCGGCGTGCCGACGGTCGGCGGCGAGGTTAATTTCCACCCCCGCTACAATGGCAATATCCTGGTCAACGCCATGGCGGTCGGCCTCGCCCGGACCGATGCGATCTTCTACTCCAAGGCCAAGGGCGTCGGCCTGCCGGTCGTCTATCTCGGGGCCAAGACCGGGCGCGACGGCATCCATGGCGCGACCATGGCGTCGGCGGCCTTCGCCGGCGACGCCGAGGAGAAGCGCCCGACCGTCCAGGTCGGCGACCCGTTCACCGAGAAGTGCCTGCTCGAGGCCTGTCTCGAGCTCATGGCCTCGGGCGCGGTCATCGCGATCCAGGACATGGGAGCGGCCGGCCTCACCTGCTCGGCGGTCGAGATGGGGGCCAAGGGCGACCTCGGGATCGAGCTCGAGCTCGACCGCGTGCCCTGCCGCGAGGACGGCATGACCGCCTATGAGATGATGCTGTCGGAGAGCCAGGAGCGCATGCTGATGGTGCTGCGCCCCGAAAAGGCGGCCGAGGCCGAGGCGATCTTCCGCAAATGGGGGCTCGACTTCGCCATTGTCGGCCACACCACCGATGATCGCCGCTTCCGGGTGCGCCACTTGGGCAAGGTCGAGGCCGACCTGCCGATCAAGGAGCTGGGCGATCAGGCACCGGAATATGACCGGCCCTGGCGCGAGCCGCGCCACCCCGCCCCGCTCGACCTCGACGACTTCCGGCCGCCCAACGATCTGAGCCAGGCGATCCTCAAGCTGATGGGCTCGCCCGATCTCAGCTCGCGCCGCTGGGTCTTCGAGCAGTATGACCATGTCATCGGCGCGAACACGGCGCAGCTGCCGGGCGGCGACGCCGCCGTGGTGCGCATCCGCGACAACAAGGCGATCGCGCTCTCGGTCGATGTCACGCCGCGCTACGTCGAGGCCGACCCGTTCGAGGGCAGCAAGCAGGCGGTCGCCGAATGCTGGCGCAATCTCACCGCGGTCGGCGCCTTGCCGCTCGCCATCACCGACAACCTCAATTTCGGCAATCCCGAGCGCCCTGACGTCATGGGCCAGCTGGTGATGAGCACGAGCGGCATCGGCGAGGCCTGCCGGGCGCTCGCCTTCCCGGTCGTGTCGGGCAATGTGTCGCTCTACAACGAGACCTCCGGCACCTCGATCCTGCCGACCCCGACCATTGGCGGTGTCGGGCTCATCGAGGATCTGTCGCGCATGGCAACGCTCCCCTTCAAGCAGGAGGGCGACGCCATCCTGCTGATCGGGCCGCACGGCCAGCATCTCGGCCAGTCGCTCTATCTGCGCGAGATTCATGGCCGCGAGGACGGGCCGCCGCCGCCGGTCGATCTCGTCCAGGAGAAGCGCCATGGCGACTTCGTCCGCCGCCAGATCGGTCTCGGCGTCCTGACCGCGGTCCATGACATCTCCGATGGCGGGCTCGTCGCCTGTCTCTGCGAGATGGCGCTTGCCGGCGGTCTCGGCTGCCGGATCGACCTGCCGCGCGCCTTCGGCCAGGCGCAGCTCTTCGGCGAGGATCAGGCCCGCTATGTCGTGACCTGCCGGCCCGACCAGGTCGAGCCGATCATTCTGGCCGCCAAGGCGGCGGGCGTGCCGGCAAGCTGGATCGGCAGCGTCACCGGCAATGCCGTGGCGATCCTCGGCCTTGCAACCGTGCCGCTGAACCCGTTGCGCAGCGCCCACGAAGGGTGGTTTCCCGCCTTCATGGCAGGGGAGGTTTGACTTGGCGGCCTGCTCGGCGTATGAGCAAGCCCGACCGCGGGCCGTTTTCAGCCCGCGCTTTCATTTGCCTGGATTTGGAGAGCCGTGAAATGACGAAGCGCGCAGCCGCGAAATACAAGATCGACCGGCGCATGGGCGAGAATATCTGGGGCCGCCCCAAAAGCCCGGTCAACAAGCGCGAATACGGCCCCGGCCAGCACGGCCAGCGACGCAAGGGAAAATTGTCCGATTTCGGCACCCAGCTCAAGGCCAAGCAGAAGCTCAAAGGCTATTACGCCAACATCTCCGAGAAGCAGTTCCGCGCCGTCTATGACGAGGCCTCGCGCCTCAAGGGCGACACCTCGGAGAACCTGATCGGTCTCCTCGAGCGCCGGCTCGACACCGTGGTCTACCGCGCCAAATTCGTTGCCACGCCCTTTGCCGCGCGCCAATTCGTCAATCACGGCCATATCAGGGTGAATGGCAAGCGGGTCACCATTCCGAGCTATCGGCTGCGCGCCGGCGACCTGGTCGAGGTGAAGGACAAGTCGAAGGAGCTCGGCGCCGTGCTCGAGGCGATCCAGCTCGCCGAGCGCGACGTGCCCGACTATATCGAGGCTGACCACAAGAAGATGACGGCGAAGCTGTCGCGGATCCCCGGCCTGTCGGACGTGCCCTACCCGGTGCATATGGAGCCGCACCAGGTGGTCGAGTTCTATTCGCGGTAAGTGCCAGTAGGCATTCGGCAAGACGCAGAGCGCAGGTCACTGCCTACTGCCGACTGCCTCCTTTAATGCAGCCGCCATTCCGAGCCGACGAGCTTCAGCTCGGCCGCCGAGACCAGGCTCTTATGCATGACCCGCACGGTGTGCAGCGGCCCGTCGAGATTGCGCGACCAGAAATTCAGGAAGTCGATGAGCCGCGGGAAGCGCGGCGCGATATCGTAATTCTGCCAGATGAAGGTTTGCAGCAGGTCCCGGTAATCGGGCATGCGATACATGATCTCCGCCGTGGTCAGCGACCAGCCCTTGAGCTGCGCTTGCAGATCGCGATCGACCATGCCGTAACCCTCCGGTGGTGATTCCACCTGATACAATGATTGGGAGCGGCCTTTGTGCCGTCAAGCGGCTTCGTGGAATATTCCTGCTGCAACAAGTGATTGGCAGCAAGGCGCCGGAAGTGCTGACAGCGGCGCTGACTGCTGCCTTCCCTTAAGGTCGCAGCGCGAACAGCTCCCGGCTGCGGGCATCGGCATAGGCGAAGCAGCCGGCAAGCTCGGGCGAGATCGGCAGCTCGCCATAGGCACCGATCGCGCCCGCTTGTTTCAGGCTGCCGGCAAAGCCCGGCGCATCGCCCGCCACCACCCAGACGGCGGGGAGCCAGGTCCGCCGCAGCGGCCGCCCCCCTGCCCTGACCAGCGCAGCGAACATCGCCTGTTCGTCGAGCCGCGGATCGAACACCGCCAGCATCTTGCCCGACGCCGAATCGGGCAATGCCGACGCCCTGACCGCAATCATCGTCGCAACAAGGGCGGCGGCCAGCAGCGACAGGAACAGGCCGATGGCGAGACGATGGTCCCGACCCAGCATGTCAC
>JBKOZY010000046.1:0-2346 GCA_046726135.1 Pseudomonadota bacterium
GAATTGAACAGCGCAAGGTTCTCGTTGAAGCCGTTCGACACTGCACCGGGCGGGCCCGACTCCTTCATCACCTTGAGATAGGTGTCGATGGTCTCCTTCCACTCCGGGCTGTCGAATTGCGGCTTCCACTTATCGTCGAACCAGCGCGCCCCGAACGAATTCGCCATGGCGGTAATGAAGGCCATGTTCTCGCCCCAGCCGGCCTTGCCGCGCAGGCAGATGCCGAAGACGCCGGCGGACTTGTCGGTCAGCTTCTTGGCGGCATCGATGATGAAGTCCCAGGTCGGCTTCTCGGGCATGGTCAGCCCGGCCTTCTCGAACAGGTCCTTGCGATACATGATCATCGAGCTCTCGCCATAGAACGGCGCGGCATAGAGCTTGCCCTCGACCGAGAGACCGGCGCGGATTGGCGGCAGCAGATCATCGACATCATAGTCGGCGCCGAGATTGTCGAGCGGCACCAGCCAGTTCTTCTTGGCCCAGATCGGCACCTCATAGGTGCCGATCGTCAGCACGTCGTACTGGCCGCCCTTGGTGGCGATGTCGACGGTGACCTTCTCGCGCAGGACATTCTCTTCGAGCGTCACCCATTTGACCTCTATTCCGGGATTGGCCTTGGTGAACTCGCTGGTGAGTCCCTGCATTCGGATCATGTCACCATTGTTCACGGTGGCGATCGTCAGGGTCTCGGCGTGGGCGCTGGCGGCTGCAATAAAGCATGCTGCGCCGATGATCGCAGAGAGAATGGGTTTCATGTGTCCTCCCAATCCACGAGTATTGGCTCTCGCGTTGAACCAATGCTCACACTCTGAACCATTGCTGTCAATCAATTCGGCGATCCGCACGCTGCTGTTCGAAGGGGCCATTGACTTTCGCTCGCGGGCGGCAACCAATGGACGCTCTCGATGCCTAGCAGCGCAGCTTGAAAAGCCCATGCGCCAGAGGGATCGCATGCCCGATCGCTGTTTCATCGGTGTGGACGTCGGGACCGGCTCGGCACGCGCCGGCGTCTTCGATGCTGTGGGGGCGCTTCTCGGCACGGCGAAGCAGGCGATCGCCACCTGGCATGAACCCGGCGAGATCGTGGAGCAGTCTTCCGACGACATTTGGCAGGCTGTCGCAACTGCCGTCCGCGGTGCGGTTTCGCAAAGCGGCGTTGCACCCGCCGCCGTTGCCGGGCTCGGTTTCGCCGCCACCTGCTCGCTGGTCGTGGTCGACCGGCAGGGAAGGCCGCTGCCGGTCGGCCCGTCCGAGGATCCGGCGCGCAACATCATCGTCTGGATGGACCACCGGGCGCTCGATCAGGCGCGCCGTATCAACCTGACCCGGGAAAAGGTCCTGCAATATGTCGGCGGGGTGATTTCTCCCGAGATGGAGACCCCCAAGATTCTCTGGCTTAAGGAGCACCGGCCCGCAGTCTTTGCCGCCGCCGGGCATTTTTTCGATCTGCCCGATTATCTGAGTTGGCGGGCCACCGGATCGCGCGATCGCTCCGCCTGCACCGTGACGTGCAAATGGACTTACCTCGCCCATGAACGGCGGTGGGATCCAGGTTATTTCCACCGGATCGGCCTTAAGGAGCTCGCCGAGGAGGGTTTCGTCCGGATCGGCGACAAGGTCGTCGATGTCGCCTCCCCGCTCGGCGCCGGTCTCAACGCCGAAGCCGCTGCCGATCTCGGCCTGATTCCCGGCACCCCGGTTGGTGCATCGCTGATCGATGCCCATGCCGGCGGTGTCGGCACGGTCGGCGGCTCCTCAATGGCGGACGACCCCGTCTGCGTCGAGAGCCGCATCGCCTATGTCTTCGGCACGTCCGCCTGCATCATGGCGACGACCAGGGAGCCGACCTTCGTGCAGGGCGTGTGGGGGCCGTATTTTTCCGCGATGGTCCCGGGACTGTGGCTCAACGAGGCCGGCCAATCGGCAGCCGGCGCTGCCCTCGATCAGCTGCTGAGCCTGCATCCCGCCGCCGCCGAGGCTGCTGAGCAGGCCCGCCGGTCGGGCAAGCCTCTCCTCGCCTTTCTCGAGGAGTTGGCGCTCGCCGGTGCCCCCTCGCTGAGTGCCGTCGCGACGCTCGCCCGCGATATCCATGTGATGCCCGAGTTTCTCGGCAACCGCTCCCCTGACGCTGATCCCGATGCCCGCGCGGTGATCGCCGGCCTCGGCCTCGAACGCGACAATGCAAGCCTCGTCAAGCTCTATGTCGCCGGGCTGTGCGGGCTTTCCTGCGGTGCGCGCCAGGTCATGGAGGCGTTGGCCGCTCGCGGCTTGAAGATCAGCACGCTGATCATCAGCGGCGGCGCTGCGCAGAGCCGCCTGGTACGCCAGACCCTTGCCGATGTGACC
>JBKOZY010000047.1:0-4015 GCA_046726135.1 Pseudomonadota bacterium
CGAGTGGACCGTGCCGCATGCCGCAATCTTCATCCGCGGCGACATTGCCGACCAGGCGCTGGTGGGCACGCTCATCCGCGACAAGTCGATCGGCGAGATCATCCATTTCGCCGGATCGGTGGTGGTGCCCGATTCGGTCGCCGATCCGCTCGGCTATTATTTCAACAACACGGCCAAATCGCGCGACCTGCTGGAGGCGGCAGTGAAGGGCGGGGTCCGGCGCTTCATCTTCTCCTCCACCGCCGCGGTCTACGGCCAGCCGGCGCAGGTGCCGGTGTTCGAGGATGCGGCCCTTCAGCCGATGTCGCCCTATGGACGCTCGAAGCTGATGACCGAATGGATGCTCCGCGACACGGCGGCAGCGACCGGTCTCGCCTATGTCGCGCTTCGATATTTCAACGTGGCGGGAGCCGATCCCAAGGGGCGGACAGGCCAGTCGACGCCGCGCGCCACGCATCTCATCAAGGCGGCCTGCGAGACAGCGCTCGGTTTACGACCCCATCTCGACATATTCGGGCGCAATTATCCGACAGCGGATGGGACCTGCATCAGGGATTATATTCACGTGAGCGACCTCATTGCTGCGCATGATGCCGCGCTCGTTCATCTGCGCGGCGGCGGCGACAGCGGCATCTACAATTGCGGCTATGGCCGTGGCCATTCGGTGCTCGACGTCATCGCCGCGGTGGAGCGGGCGATCGGCCGGCCGCTGCCGGTCAGGGATGCGCCGCCGCGGCCGGGCGATCCGCCGGCGATCGTGGCCGGGGCCGAACGGGCGCGCCGCACGCTCAACTGGTCGCCGCGCCACGACGATCTCGATTTCATCGTTGCCTCGGCGCTCGAATGGGAGCGGCGGCTCAGGCGGCGGAATGCGGAAGATTAGGCGTCAACAGGTGAGTCGCGTCAGGTCGAGGGAGGGGCATGAACAGGGGTAGAACCATCAAGCTCGTCGCGGCGGTCATCGCAGCCGCCACCCTGTCGGGCCCGCCGGTCAGGGCCGAGCTCCCGGCGACCAGCAGCGGGATCCTCGGCCAGCTGATGGGCGATGTCGCGTCCGACCGGTTCGGCCGCTTCGTTCATGATTTCTGGCCGGAGGCGCGGCGCGCCGGGATCTCGCGGCGGATCTATGAGACGGCGTTCCGCGGCGTCGGCCCCGATCCAAGCGTGCTGCAGCTGGCGCAGGACCAGCCGGAGTTCAAGACGGCGGTCTCCGACTATCTGGCGAAGCGGGTCACGCCGGAGCGGATCGCCGCCGGGCAGAGCATGGCGCAGACCTATACTGCCACGCTCGACCGGATCGAGCGGCGCTATGGCGTCGACCGCGAGATCCTGCTGGCGATCTGGGGCATGGAATCGAATTTCGGCAGCCACAAGGGCGAGATGAGCGTCATCCGCTCGCTCGCCACGCTGGCCTATGCCGGCAAGCGGCGCAATTTCGGGCGCTCACAGCTTATCGCGGCGCTCAAGATCCTGCAGCGCGGCGACATCGACGCCGATGGCTTCACCGGCTCGTGGGCGGGCGCCATGGGGCACACGCAATTCATCCCGACGACCTACAATGCCTATGCGGTCGATTGGACCGGCGATGGCCGGCGCGACATCTGGAACTCGATCGAGGATGCCCTCGCCTCGACCGCCAACTATCTCGCGCGTTCCGGCTGGCAGCGGGGTCTCAGATGGGGCTATGAGGTGCAGCTTCCGGCCCGTCTCGACCGGCGGCTGATCGGCGAGCAGGGCCGGCGCAGCCTCGGGGCATGGTCGCGGCTCGGCGTCAAACCGGCGAACGGGAAAGGGTTCGGGGCGAGCGATGCTGGCGCCTATCTGGTGCTGCCAGCGGGAAGCGATGGACCGGCGTTCCTGGTGACCCGCAATTTCAACGCCATCCTGAAATATAATGCGGCGGTGTCCTATGCGCTGGCGGTCGGGCATCTTGGCGACCGGATCGGCGGCGCCGGCGGGCTCATCGCATCATGGCCGCGTGATCAACGGGCGCTCGGTCGGGTCGATCGGCCGCCGGGGTAGGCGTTAGGCAGGTAGGCAGTGGGCTAGTAGGGAAGAAACCGCCACGAGCTACTGCCCAATGCCTACTGCCTGTCTTCTGGACCGAGTCGGTCGCAGAGGGTAAGAGGTGGGAATGATAATGGGCCACCACATCCGCGCATGGACGCTCGTCGTGATCCTCGGGATGGCGCTTGGCGGCGGTGCGACCGGCCTCGCCCAGACGACGCAAGGAGCCAAGCAGGACCAGGCGGCACCGGGGGCCGAGCCCGCTGCACCGTTCATGGGGAACAGCGACTCGCTCGAGGGTGGCGCCGGCAAGCAGGACAGCGAGCCAGCGCCGCAGCAACAGCCGCAGCCACAGCAGCAGCAGGGATTGCCGCAGCCGTCGGCCGGCCAGCAACTGCCATCGATGGGCTCGGCAACCTCGCCGCTGCCGTCGCGCGGCTATCTCGGGCAGCCGCGGGAAAGATGGAACGTGTTCGTGGTCGGCGACATGCTGGCGGAGGGGGTGTGGGGCGGTCTCGGCCGCGCCGGCGTGGATTCACCGTTCGACTTCAACGGCCGCTTCAAGGAGGATTCCGGCCTCGCCCGGCCGGAGTTCTACAATTGGGAAACAGCGCTGCCGAAGATCATCGAGAGCAACGAGGTCGACGTCGCGGTGGTGATCATCGGCACCAATGACGGCCGGCCGATGAAGTCTGCCGATAAGTCGGGCACCATTCCCTTCGGCACGCCGGAATGGCGCTTCGCCTATGCCGCTGCGGTCGACCGCTTCATCGGCATTCTCAAGTCGGCCGACATCCCGGTCTACTGGCTCGGCGTGCCGCCAATGGGCTCGCCCGAGCATGATGCCGCGGTGAAGATCGTCAACGAGGTGCAGCGCGAAAGGGCGGCGGCCAACGGCGTCCGCTTCCTCGATTTCCGCAAGCTGTTCGCCGGCGAGGATGGCGGCTTCACCGCGACCAGCACCGATGCTGACGGCACGGTGGAGCGGATCCGGTCGCGCGACGGGATCAATCTGCTGCGGGCCGGCAACACCAAGGCGGCCACGGCGGTGCTGGCGGCGCTCAATGACGATGCGGCGGTGGCGAATGGCGAGAAGGCGGTGGCCGATGCGCCACTGCCGGCGCAGTCGGGGGGCGTGCCGATCGCCGCCGATACGGTGCCCGCCGGGCCGCAATTCGGCAGCATCACCGCGAGCGGCGATGTGCGGCTGGTGGCACCGGAGGATCTGCCGCAAAAGGGGCTGGCGAGCGTGGCGCGCGGCGACCGGAACAGCGCACTCGAGGGGGTCAAGTCGAAGCTCGCCCCGGGCACGGCGGCGGCCAGCCTCTATAGCGGCGGGGTATGGCCGGAGGCCCGGCAGGGACGGTTCGATGATTTCACCTGGGGCAAGCAGTAGGGACGGTCAGGTTGCGCCGGCTGGGTAACAGCATTGGAATCCTTATTAAAGGAAACCAGCTTATCCTTTAATTACGTGACTCCGCTATTAAAGGATTAAAGTCTTGGATCGTGCACCACGGCGGCTGACCGGTCGGTATGTCGAGAGTTCGACAGGCGGCGAGCGGGTGAGGGCCTACGTTCCGCACCCCCTTCCACCAACTCCTCCCATCGATGTGGGATTGCTGCTGCCAGCCTATGATCGCGCCAGCAGCGCAGTGGGGCGCCTAGATGGGATCGCGACCATTCTGCCTTCGACACCGCTTTTTCTCTACATGTATGTGAGGAAAGAGGCGCTGCTCTCGTCACAGATCGAAGGGACACAATCGTCTCTTGCAGACTTGCTTCTCTTCGAAAACCACGAAATCCCTCAAGTTTCTCTTGATGATGTTACCGAGGTTTCAAACTATGTCGCTGCGATAGATCACGGCATCAGTCGCTTGCGACAAGGCTTTCCGTTATCGCTGCGCCTTCTCAAGGAAATGCATCAAATCCTCCTGAGGTCAGGTCGGGGGGCAAGCAGGCAACCTGGCGAATTTCGGAGTTCCCAGAACTGGATTGGCGGGACCAGACC
>JBKOZY010000048.1:0-2754 GCA_046726135.1 Pseudomonadota bacterium
CTCCATGGAAGGGCGATCAACCGACGGCCCCGTGCGCGCCGTTTCCTTCTTCGCGCGACTTGGCTTTCCGTGTGGCTTGACCGTCTCCGGTTTGGTCTCGTCCTCCGCCAGCGCGCTTTCGAGAACACCGAGAGTGTTGTCGTAGAGCGTGCCCCAAAACCCGCGCTGCAGCGCGCCTTGCGAGGTCTGCGATTGCCGGATGTCGTCGGGCTTGATGTCGGGGAGCATGTCTTTCTTGGCGAGGTCGGCGCGAGCGCGGGCGCTGATCTCTGCCTTCGTCAATTTGCGTCGGTAAATCTTCTCCTTCCTTGTGTTCGACGTTCTCGGGCTCGAGGAGATGGGACTGGTCTCAACATCATGAGGACCGAGCTTCACGGGCGGAGCATTGTAAACGGCCGGTGCGGTTGAAGCTGCGGGGTATTGGAAGGCTACTGTCACATTGGTCATCGCGCGGATCTCCTGTCGTCGTCGCGCGATCGTCTTAACGCAACCGCTGCTCAGCCCCTGTCACGTTCGGCACAAGCGCCCACAACAAAGAAGGGCCGCATGCTTGCGGCCCTTCCGTGAGATCTCTGCCGTCAGGCGGTCCAGTCGCCCGAGCGACCGGAGGAACGATCAGTCAAGGCAAGGAGGCTGCTCCATGCCGATGGCCGCTCCAGATACCGCGACAGCAGCTGCGATCACACTCGACATCGGATCACCTCCTTTCAATTGTTGAATCAGGACCCGCAATGTGGGGTCAGACCAGCTTGGCGTCCAGCGAAATCTCGACGCCGGCCAGCGCCTTCGACACCGGGCAATTGGCCTTGGCCTGCTCCGCCAGCTCCTTGAACTTCGCCTGGTCGATGCCGGGGACACGCGCCTCGAGGGTCAGCCGGCTCTTGGTGATGGCGAAGCCGCCATTCTTCGGCTCGATGCTGACATCGGCGCGGGCGTCGAGCTCCTCCGGCGTGAAGCCGGCGCCGCCGAGCGTATGCGACAGCGCCATAGCAAAGCAGCCGGCGTGAGCCGCGGCGATCAGCTCCTCCGGATTGGTGCCGAGCCGCCCGGACTCGTCCTGGAACCGTGATTTGAACGAATAGGGCTGATCGTCGAGCGCGCCGCTCTGCGCCGTGATGTGGCCATGCCCGTCGCTAATGCCGCCGTGCCACACGGCCGTCGCATGTCTGTTCATCGTCTACTCCTCAGATCGTTGCCTCGCACAATCAAATGGGAACAGGACGTTATTGTGACGACAAATCGCGCGGAATGCTTGACAGTTTTGACGCAGCAGGGCCAGAACGGAACGGAAACACCGCTTTCAGCGAGTCGGGGGCATGGCCAAAGGTCAGCTGCGCTTTGTCTGCCAGGCCTGCGGTTCGGCCTACAGCAAATGGTCGGGGCGCTGCGACAATTGCGGCGAGTGGAATTCCCTGGTCGAGGAGGCGGCGGCGGCGCCGCTTCCCGGCGCCAAGGGCGCGAGCCTGCCCAAGGGCCGGGCGGGACGCCTCGTCCCGCTCAAGGGCGACGAGGCGCCACTCAAGCGGATCGACAGCGGCCTTGCCGAGCTCGACCGGGTGACCGGCGGCGGCCTGGTGCCGGGCTCCGCCGTGCTGATCGGCGGCGATCCGGGCATCGGCAAGTCGACCCTGCTGCTCCAGGCGCTGGCGGCGCTGGCACGAGCCGGCCATGCAACCGTCTATATTTCCGGCGAGGAGGCGATCGCCCAGATCAGGCTCAGGGCCGAGCGGCTGGGACTGACCGATGCGCCGGTGCTACTGGCGGCGGAGACCAATTTGTCCGACGTGCTGGCCACCCTGGGCGAGGGACGCCCTCCCGAGGTGACGGTGATCGACTCGATCCAGACCCTGTGGTCGCCGGCCGTCGAATCTGCCCCGGGCACAGTGTCGCAGCTGAGGGCCGGGACCGAGGCGCTGATCCGCTTCGCCAAGCAGAAGGCGAGCGCCGTGCTGCTGGTCGGCCATGTCACCAAGGACGGGCAGATTGCCGGCCCCCGGGTGATCGAGCACATGGTCGACACCGTGCTCTATTTCGAGGGCGATCGCGGCCACCAGTTCCGCATCCTCCGCGCCGTCAAGAACCGCTTCGGCCCGACCGACGAGATCGGCGTCTTCGAGATGTCGGACCGCGGCTTGCGCGAGGTGCAGAACCCGTCGCGGCTGTTCATCTCGGCGCGCGAGGCCGAGGCGCCGGGCTCGGCGATCCTGGCCGGGATGGAGGGCACCCGCCCGGTCCTGACCGAGGTGCAGGCGCTGGTCTCGCCCTCGCCGCTCGGCACCCCGCGCCGCGCCGTCGTCGGCTTCGATTCGAACCGCTTGGCGATGATCCTGGCGGTGCTCGAGGCCCGGGCCGGCCTCAGAATCGGGGCGCACGACGTTTACCTTAATGTCGCAGGGGGCCTGAAGGTGCGGGAGCCCGCCGCCGACCTTGCGGCAGCGGCGGCGCTGGTGTCGTCGCTCCATGGCGCGCCGCTCCCGGCCCAGGCGGTGCTGTTCGGCGAAATCGCCCTTTCCGGAGCGGTTCGGCCGGTCGGGCAGAGCGAGCAGCGGCTCAAGGAGGCGGCAAAGCTCGGGTTGACGGCGGCGGTGATCGCCGGTAATGGCGGCGAGCCTGCGGCGCCGCGCCATTTGAAGCTCAAGCGCGTCGAAACCGTGAGTGATCTGGTCGCTTGGGTAGCAGGCCTCCCACGGCCGGAAAGGACGGGGGTAAAACCCCTGCTCCGGCCTGTGACAGACGGGTGAATACGCCCTATAT
>JBKOZY010000049.1:0-6526 GCA_046726135.1 Pseudomonadota bacterium
CCGTTAACCACGCCAACCTTCATCACTGTCGGGGAGAGCAGTTTTTCAAAGCTGGTTAGGCCTATTTGGCCCGTCGTAAAGCCGTGGTCGGCAACAAGTGAAGGCTCTTCGGCGTAAGTGACCGTGAGACTTGCTGCCTCGAGTGCCTTCCGGTCGAGCACGCCGAAATCACCCTTGACGGGGGGTGCAGTCCATTCCCGCGCGCAAAAGCACTCCTCACCGCCCAGATACAAGGGGAGCTTGGCTTTCAGTTTGCCTCCATGCTGGCGCAGGAACCCGACCAGACCACCGAAATGGTCATAATGTCCATGGCTCAGCACGAGAGCATCGAGTCCTGCCGGATCGATACCGAGAAGATCGAGATTGTTCACGAGCGCTTCGGGGGTGAAGCCGAAATCGACGAGCATCTGCCGCGTCTGGGCGCCCCGCCGCGACTCGACATGCATTGCCAGACCGAACTCGCTGATCAGCGTGCGGCTTGGCGGCTTGGCGCCAATGCCCCAACCGAAGTGCTTGACCTCGATAGTCTCGAGCTTTCTACTCGGCGCCACTGCGAATTGATAGCTGTCAATCACCACCCGCACCGTCAGCCTGTCGACTTCTGGCACCGCGCCCGAAATCGCCGCCGCCCGCACCGGCCTGGTACCGCCGAGCAGCGACGCCACCATTGCGCCGAACAGGGCGGCTCCACCGCCGCAAACGAGGTCACGGCGATCCAGTTCACCGACTTTGTGATCGATCATCATGGCGGCTGTCTCCACCATTGCCCTTGCTGCCAAAAGGGATAGATCAATGTTCTAGGAGCAGCGGAGACGTCGCACGCCTGAGCATGCCCGTCGGGCAGCCCGCATCCGTGGAAATCGTACAGGATTCTTGGGCTGTCGACGATGTCCTCGTCGACACGTTCGTCGGACGACATGTCTACAGTGCCCGACCAACCCTTCACATTGCATCGGCGGAAATGCGCCCGATCGCACGGATCCTGCCTCCGGGTTCGGCCTTGACCACCACGATCTCTCCTTGGTCCGGGTTGACTCCGGTCAGCGCCTCGATATTGACGCCATGGGTAACCACCAGGAGCGCACCTGGACCTTTCCAACGCCGGATGATTTGCCGGGCGCCTGAGGTCAGGGCTGCGCTTCGGCTCTGAAACACCTTCACATTGCTGAAAGTGGGGGCGACTTCCACCCTGCCGATCCCAAGGAGCTTGGCAGTGTCGAGGCAGCGGCACCATGGAGAGCTGAGAATTTTTCCCGACCCCCACCCGTTCGGCTTTCAAGCGCTGACCCGTCCGTGTTGCATCAAGTCTGCCCTTGGCGCTGAGGTTCCTCTGGGTGCTGCAGTCATTGAGCTTGAACCCCGGCGGAACGCCGGTGCCGCCCGGAGCATCGCCATGCCGCATGAGCGCCACCGCGCCATTCTCGCGCAAAGCGGCAAAGGCTGTCGCGTCCTGTGCTAGTGATCCCGGCGCTCCCGGAATCGCGGTGGTGAACACCAGCAGGAACATGCCGATCGCCGTGCTCAGCTTCATCGTCAATAGCCTGTTCTGCCCAAGAGCCTCGTCCGGCTCATCGCCAAGTCCCGGCCATTCCTTTTCGGAATCAGCTCGCTGCCGGTCTTCTAAAAAAAAACGGGCGAGGGAGCCTCTGATCTCCCTCGCCCGCTCCCGTATCCGTTTGGTTCGTCGGCGAATGAAATATGGCGGCAGAACCCCGAATGTTCAAGCGGATGGCGGAGGGATTCATGTGGATCACCATCGGCGAATGACCGAATTGCTAGGCGCGCCAGATGCCCCGTTTACGGTGGTCCTTGGCGTTCCGGGGCGCCCATTTGCGCCTGCAAGCTGTTGGGGTAAATGTTGGGGTGAGCTAAATATTGCGATGACTTCATGTTTGTAGAACAGCATCTTAGCTCGCCAACAGGGCGGATGAGGGGCCCCTTGCTATTCGCAATTCGCTACGCGCTTTCTGGGGACGGAACTCGATGATCATCGTGCTCATGGGCGTCTCGGGATCGGGGAAGTCGACCATCGGCGCCATGCTGGCGGAGCGGCTCGGCGGTGAATTCCAGGATGGCGACCGCTTCCATCCGCCGTCCAATGTCGAGAAGATGCATCGGGGCATTCCGTTGACCGATGCCGACCGCTTGCCCTGGCTCGCGGCGATCGCCGCCTGGATCGACGAGGCCCGGGCGGCCGGCAAGCACGCGGTGGTTGCATGCTCGGCCTTGAAGCGGCGCTATCGGGAGATCCTGATCGGCGCGCGTCCGGATGTCCGGCTGGTCTATCTCAAGGGCGATGAGGCGCTGATTGCCGGGCGTCTGGCGAAAAGGAAGGGGCACTTCATGCCGCCGGGGCTGCTGAAGAGCCAGTTCGCGGCGCTCGAAGAGCCGGGGCCCGAGGAGAAGCCGATCACCGTGGCAATCGATCGGCCGCCGGAGGCGATTGTGGCGGAGATCGCCGCGTCCCTGGGGGACGAGGCGGTTGGCGGATAGCGAATAGTGAATAGGTCTTGGCCCTAGTGAGTCGTGAGGACTCATCATTCGCTCACTTCTCCAACGACCGCCACCGCCGGCCATCGCGCTTGAGCAATGTTGCCGCTTCCTCTGGCCCGCTGCTCCCCGCCGGATAGATCGACACCGATGTCGAGCGGTCGTTGCGCCAGGCATCGAGCAGCGGCTCGATGACCCGCCAGCCGGCCTCGACCTCGTCGGCGCGCATGAACAGCGTCGCATCGCCGGTCATGCAGTCATGGATCAGCGACTCGTAGCCGGTGTTCGGCGCGACCCGAAAATAGTCGCGATAGTCGAATGTCATCTTCACCGCGCTGATCTGCATGTCGGGCCCCGGGATCTTGGCGTCGAATTGCAGCGTGACGCTTTCCTCGGGCTGGATGTTGAGCGTGAGATCGTTCGGCGCCAGCCGCTCCACCGGCGTGGCGCGGAACAGCGTCAGCGGCGCCTGCTTGAACTGGATCACCACCTGGCTGAGCCGCCGGCTGAGGCTCTTGCCGGTCCTGAGATAGATCGGCACGCCGGCCCACCGCCAATTGTCGATCATCAGCTTCATCGCGATATAGGTTTCCGTCATCGAGCGCGGGCTGACATTGGCGGCCTCGCGATAGGCGACGACCGGCCGTCCCTCGATGGTCCCGGCACCATATTGTCCGCGCACCACATTGGACAGCCAGTCGCGGCTGAGATGATGGACGGCGTCCAGCACCTTCACCTTCTCCGAGCGCACGGCATCGGCGTCGAAGCAGCTTGGCGGCTCCATGGCGGTGAGGGCGAGGAGCTGGAAGAGATGGTTCGGCACCATGTCGCGCAACGCGCCGGTGACATCGTAGAACTTGCCGCGTGTCTCGACCCCGATGGTCTCCGCGACGGTGATCTGCACGTGATCGATATGGTTGCGGTTCCACAAGGGCTCGAACATGCCATTGGCGAAGCGGAACACCAGGATGTTCTGGACGGTCTCCTTTCCGAGATAATGATCGATGCGGTAGATCTGGTGCTCCTGGAGCACTTGCAGCAGCTGCCGATTGAGCGCGCGCGCCGAATTCAGATCGGTGCCGAACGGCTTCTCGACGATGACCCGCCGCCATTGGCCGTTCTCCTCGGTAACGAGGCCGGCCTCGCCGAGCTGGCGCACGATCGGCGCGAACTGCTGCGGCGGCGTTGCCAGATAGAACAGGTAATTGCCCCGGGTCTGGCGGGCGGCATCGATCTTGGAAAGCACCCGCTGGAGCTCTCCGTAAACCAGAGGATCGTCGAAATCGCCGCGCAGATAGTTGAGGCGCTCGCTGAGCCACTTCCAGTCCTGTGCCTTGACCGGGCTCTTCTTGAACCGGCGAAGGCTGTCACCGAGATCCCGGCGGAAGCTCTCGTCGTCCTTGTCGGTGCGCGCCACGCCGACCATGGCGAATTCGTCCGGCAGCAAGCCGTCCCGCTTCAGATTGTAGAGCGCCGGCACCAGCAGCCGCCTGGTGAGATCGCCGGCGGCGCCGAAGATCACCAAGATGCAGGGATCCGCCGGATTAACGCTTGCCGTCATCGCGTCCCTTCATTTGCCTCGCGGTGGCCGCCGAATTCGTGACGGAGCGCCGACAAGAGCTTGTCGGCGAAGCTCGACTTCTCGCGCGACCGGAAGCGGGCGAACAGCGCCGCCGCCAGCACCTGCGCCGGCACCGCCTCCTCGACCGCCGTATCGATCGCCCAGCGGCCCTCGCCGGAATCCTCGACCACGCCGGAATAGCGCTCGAGCGCCTCGTCCTCCGCCAGCGCTTTGGCGGCGAGATCGAGGAGCCACGAACCGATGACGCTGCCGCGCCGCCACAGCTCGGCAATGTCGGCGAGGTCGAGCTCATAGCGTTCTTCCCGATCCGGCCGTTCGGCGGCGCCCTTGAGGATGTTGAACCCCTCGGCATAGGCCTGCATCAGCCCATATTCGATCGCATTGTGGATCATCTTCACGAAATGGCCGGCGCCGTTCGGGCCGCAATGCATGTAGCCGCGCTCGACCCGCGGATCGCGCCTGTCGCGACCGGCGGTGCGCGGAATGTCGCCTGCGCCTGGGGCGAGGGCGGCGAAGATCGGATCGAGATGCGCGACCGTTTCGCGATTCCCCCCGATCATCAGGCAGTAGCCGCGCTCGAGCCCCCAGATGCCGCCGCTGGTGCCGCAATCGACGTAACGGATGCCGCGTTCGCCGAGCTCCTTGGCGCGGCGGATGTCGTCCTTGTAGAAGGAGTTGCCGCCATCGATGATGATGTCGCCGGCTTCGAGGAGCGCGCCGAGCTGAGCGATGGTTTCCTCGGTCGGCGCGCCTGCCGGCACCATCACCCACACCGCCCGCGGGATTTCGAGCTGCTTCACCAGGTTCTTGAGATCGGCGGCGCCGGCGACGTGCTGTCCCTGCAATCCCTTGATGGCATTCGCGTCGCGGTCGAACACCACGCAACGGTGGCCCGACCGCGCGAGGCGGCGGACGATGTTGCTGCCCATTCGTCCGAGCCCGATCAACCCGATCTGCATGTCGCCTATGCCTTTCATCGCTGCTTCAACTGGCTCGGGGCCCGTCCCTCGGAATGCTGTCGTGCCGGCCCATGTGCCTTGATCAGATTATACGCCGTATTGATCAGGCCGACATGGGAGAACCCTTGCGGAAAATTGCCGAGGAGCTGCTTCGCCCCCGGGTCGTATTCCTCCGCGATCAGGCCGAGATCGTTGCGGACGGCGAGCAGCCGCTCGAACAGCGCCGTGGCCTCGTCATAGCGCTCGAGCATGCAATAGGCATCGGCGAGCCAGAAGGAGCAGGCCAGGAAGGCGCCTTCGCGGCCGCCCACCCCGTCATCGACCTTGGCTGTCGAGTAGCGCCGGACGAACCCATCCACCACGAGCTCCGCTTCGATCGCCTTGATGGTTCCGAGGATTCGCGGGTCGCCCGCCGGCAGGAACCCGACCTGCGGCATGAGCAGCAGCGCGGCATCGAGCTCATCGCCGCCATAATGCTGGACGAAGCTGTTGCGCCGCTGATCGAAGCCGTTGTCGCAGATGTCGGCGTGGATCGTGTCGGCCATGCTCCGCCAATGGTCGGTCTCCCCCTCGAGCCCGAAGCGGGTGCAGCCCTTGACGGCGCGGTCGAAGGCAACCCAGCACATCAGCCGCGAATGGGTGAAGGCGCGAGGCTCTCCCCGCATCTCCCAGATGCCGTGGTCAGGCGCCTGCCACACCTTTTCGACATGGGCGAGCAGCAGCTTCTGGAAAGGCCATCCCTCGTCGAGCGGCTGAAGTTCGGCCTCGCGCGCCGTCTGCAGCGCATCGATGAGCTCGCCATAGACGTCGAGCTGACGCTGCTCGGCGGCCATGTTGCCGACCCTGACCGGCGTGCTGCCGGCATAGCCTTCGAGCCACGGCACCGCGTTCTCCGGCAGCCACCGTTCGCCCGAGATCCCATACATGATCTGCAGCTGCGCCGGGTTGCCGGCGGCGGCGCGCATCAGCCATTGGCGCCAGGCCTGCGCCTCCTCGCGATAGCCGGCATTGAGCAGCGCATAGAGGGTGAAAACCGAATCGCGGATCCAGCAATAGCGGTAGTCCCAGTTGCGGATGCCGCCGACCGCCTCGGGCAGCGACGTCGTCGGCGCCGCGATGATGCCGCCGGTCTTGGCATAGGTCAGGAGCTTGAGCGTGATGACCGATCGGATGACCGCTTCGCACCACGCCGTATTGTCGTGGTCGAAGTGACAGTGGTTCGACCATTCCCGCCACCATGAGGCGGTCTTCTCGAGGCTCTCGGCGCGATCGGGGACGAAATGCGCGTGCTTGTGCGAGCGGTGATAGGACAGCGAGAACGGCACCGAGTCGCCTTCATGGACCTCGAAGCTCGCCACCGTCCGCATGTCCCTGCCATGGAGCGCCACCGCCGTGTGCAGCTCGACGGCATCGGGCCCTGCAATCGCGCTCAACCCGTAGTCGCGCCGCCGCACCCAGGGAATGACCTGCCCATAGGTGAAGCGCAGCACCAGCT
>JBKOZY010000050.1:0-7357 GCA_046726135.1 Pseudomonadota bacterium
CACCTACATCATGCTGGGATGGGGGCTCAACGTGGTGGTGGGACTCGCCGGTCTGCTCGATCTCGGCTACGTCGCGTTCTATGCGGTCGGGGCCTATTCCTATGCACTTCTGGCAACGATCTATTTCCCCCAGTGGTTCCCCGACTGGCTCATGCCCTTTGCCTTCTGGATGGCGCTGCCGCTCGCCGGCATGCTGGCGGCGCTGTGGGGGATCATGCTCGGCTTCCCGGTGCTCAGGCTGCGAGGCGACTATCTCGCCATCGTCACATTGGCCTTCGGCGAGATCATCCGCGTGGTGCTGATCAACTGGGCCGATTTCACCGGCGGTCCCAATGGCATCAGCGGCATTCCACGCCCGACCTTCTTCGGCATTCCCTTCGATTCGAGCGATGAGGGCTTCGCGGCGCGGCTCGGCATCCCCTATGCGTCGATCCAGCGCATCATCTTTCTCTATTACATCATTCTCGGGCTGGCGCTCGTCACCAACATGGTGACGCTCAGGCTGCGCAGCCTGCCGATCGGCCGTGCCTGGGAGGCGCTGCGCGAGGATGAGATCGCCTGCCGGTCGCTTGGCATCAACACCACCAACACCAAGCTGACCGCCTTTGCGATCGGCGCCATGTTCGGCGGCTTTGCCGGCTCGTTCTTTGCAACCCGGCAGGGCTTCATCAGCCCCGAATCCTTCGTGTTCATGGAGTCGGCGTTGATCCTCGCCATCGTCGTGCTGGGAGGGCTCGGGTCGCAGATCGGCGTGGTGATCTCCGCCATCGTGATGATCGGCGGCTTCGAGGCCTTCCGCAATCTCGACTTCCTGCGGGCGGTGTTCGGCAATGAGTTCGACCCGGCGCAATACCGCATGATCGTGTTCGGGCTGGCGATGGTGTCGATCATGATCTGGCGGCCGCGCGGGCTGGTGACGCGGCGCGAGCCGTCGATCTTTCTCAAGGAGCGCAAGGCGGTATCCGGCGAGCTCGTTGCCGAGGGGCGCGGCTGATGGAACAACAGCTGCTCACCGTCGAGCATCTCACCATGCGCTTCGGCGGCCTGACCGCCGTCAGCGATCTGAGCTTTGCGGCGCAGTCGGGCGAGATCACCGCCATCATCGGCCCCAATGGCGCCGGCAAGACCACGCTGTTCAACTGCATCACGGGCTTCTACAAGCCGACCGAGGGGCAGATCACGCTGCAGCATGAGGATGGCACGAGCTATCTGCTCGAGCGGATGGACGATTTCCGCATCTCGCAGCGCGCCCATGTCGCGCGGACCTTCCAGAACATCCGGCTGTTCGCCGGCATGACGGTTCTCGAAAATCTCATCGTCGCCCAGCACAACACGCTGATGCGGGCCTCCGGCTTCACCGTTGGCGGAATCCTCGGACTGCCGACCTATCGCCATGCCGAGCGCCAGGCGACCGAGAAGGCGGTGCGCTGGCTCGATCGGGTGGGGCTCGTCGACCGGGCCGACGACCCGGCCGCCGACCTGCCCTATGGCGCCCAGCGCCGGCTCGAGATCGCCCGCGCCATGTGCACCGATCCAAAGCTCCTGTGCCTCGACGAGCCGGCGGCCGGGCTCAATCCGCGCGAGTCGGACGAGCTCAACCGGCTGCTCCTGTCGATCCGCAACGACATCGGCATCGGCATCCTGCTGATCGAGCATGATATGAGCGTGGTGATGGAGATCTCCGACCACATCGTCGTTCTGGACTATGGCGAGAAGATCGCCGACGGGCCGCCGCTCGAGATCCGCAACGATCCGGCGGTGATCCGCGCCTATCTCGGGGTCGACGAGGAGGAGGAAGAGCCGGTGGTCGAAAAGCTGGTGGCCGAGGCGGTCACCGGCAAGGTGGCGCCGGCGGTGGTGGTGGCGGCGGTGGCCGATCCGGTGGTGCCGGAAGCAGGCCCCGAGTCCAATGAGGGCCGGCCATGACGGCGCTCCTGAATGTCGAGGAGGTCGATGCCTTCTATGGCAAGATCCAGGCGCTGCGCAAAGTCAATGTCGAGGTCAATCGCGGCGAGATCGTTACCCTGATCGGCTCCAACGGCGCCGGCAAGTCGACGTTGATGATGACCATTTTCGGCCAGCCGCGGGCCCGGTCGGGACGGGTGGTGTTCGATGGCACCGACGTGACCAACCTGCCGGCGCACCAGATCGCCCGTCGCGGCATTGCCCAGGCGCCGGAAGGGCGGCGGATCTTTCCGCGGATGAGCGTGCTCGAGAACCTGCAAATGGGGGCGGGCCAGTCGCCCGATCCGCAATTCGAGGAAGATCTCGGGCGGGTGTTCAAGCTGTTCCCGATCCTCGAGAAGCGGCAGGCACAGCGCGGCGGCACCCTGTCGGGAGGCGAGCAGCAGATGCTGGCGATCGCCAGGGCGCTGATGGCACGGCCGCAGCTTTTGCTGCTGGACGAGCCCTCGCTCGGCCTCGCGCCGTTGATCGTGCGGCAGATTTTCGAGGTGATCCGCGAGTTGAATGCCAAGGAAGGCATGACCGTGTTCCTGGTCGAGCAGAACGCCTTCCACGCGCTCAAGCTCGCCCACCGCGCCTATGTCATGGTCAATGGGCGGATCACCATGACGGGCACCGGTCGCGAGCTGCTGGCCAAGCCCGAGATCCGCGCCGCTTATCTGGAGGGCGGCAAACATTGACCAGTCACGAGATCATGTCGCTGATCGTCGAGGACAACTTCTGGATCTTCCTGGTCATGACGGTGGTTATCGGCGGTGGTGCGGCATTCCTCGCCGGCCGGGCGCTGGCAATCAAGTGGCGGCCGATCTGGATGGCGGTTCTCTATATGATCCCGCTCGGCCTGGCACTGCGCTTTTTCCACTTCGCCTTGTTCCACGGCAAGCTCCTCACGCTCCACTACTTCCTGACCGACACGGCAATCCTGATCATCATGGCGCTGCTCGGCTACCGGCTGACCCGGGTCAAGCAGATGGTCAGGCAATATGGCTGGCTCTATGAGCGCTCGGGGCTGCTGAGCTGGCGGGAAAAGCCCCGATCACCTTAAATTTGCGAGGTTTTGCCGGCCGGCAAGCCGGATTTCACTTTCCAATCCGCTTCGCCTTGCTAAAAAGCAAAACCAAGGGGAAGCCAAACCCCGAAAGGCCCATCGCGGCCGAAATGTTCAAGGGAGATCCTTCAATGAGGAAACTGATTCTGTCGGGCGTGGCGCTCGGCTTTTCGACGGCGCTCTTGGCGTCGACGGCGCTCGCCGACATCCAGATTGCCACGACCGGTCCGATCACCGGCCAATATGCCGCGTTCGGCGAGCAGATGAAGCGTGGCATCGAGATGGCCGCCAAGGACATCAATGCCGCCGGCGGCGTCAATGGCGAGAAGCTCGCGGTCAGCATCGGCGACGACGCCTGCGATCCCAAGCAGGCGGTGGCGGTGGCCAACCAGATGGCGTCGAAGGGCATAGTGTTCATGGCCGGGCACTTCTGCTCGTCCTCGTCGATCCCGGCTTCCAAGGTCTATGCCGAGGAAGGCATCATCCAGATCACGCCGGCCTCGACCAACCCGGCCTTTACCGATGCCGGATTGTGGAACACGCACCGCACCTGCGGCCGCGATGACGCGCAGGGCAAGGTTGCCGGCGCTTATCTTGCCAAGGCCTTTGCGGGCAAGAAGGTGGCCATCATCCACGACAAGACAGCCTATGGCAAAGGCCTGGCCGACGAGACCAAGAAGGCGATGAATGCCGCAGGCCTGCAGGAGGCCATGTATGAGGCCTATACGGCCGGCGAGAAGGACTATACGGCGCTGGTCTCCAAGCTGAAGGAAGCGGGCGTCGATGCGGTCTATGTCGGTGGCTACCACACCGAGGGCGGGCTGATCCTGCGGCAGATGCGCGAGCAGGGTCTCAAGGCCCAGATGGTGTCGGGCGATGCGTTCAACACCGAGGAGTTCTGGTCGATCACCGGACCGGCCGGCGAAGGCACGATCTTCACCTTCGCACCCGAGCCGCGCAACTTCCCCACCGCCAAGAAGGTGGTCGAGGAGTTCAAGGCGTCGGGCTATGACCCCGAGGGCTACACGCTCTACACCTATGCGGCGGTGCAGATGTGGGTGGCAGCGGCCACCGCGCTCAAATCCACCGACTCCAAGAAGATTGCCGAGTGGCTCAGGGCCGGCAATCCGGTGCAGACGGTGCTTGGCGAGATCAAGCTCGACTCGAAGGGCGATATCGTCGACGCCAAATATGTCTTCTACAAATTCCACGACGGAAAATACGCCGAGGATCCGAGCCTCGGCCAGTAAAGGCCGGGCCCACGATTGCGTTCTCCCCTCCCTTCATCGGGAGGGGAGATCGTTTCATTGGATTTGCCGACGGGTCCAGTCTTTGGTCAATGTCAATATTCACCAATTCAGTTCAGGCGGCGCGGTGGCCGATGCCGCGGCGCTCGAGCAGTTTCAGCAGCAATGGGCGACCTATCAGAAGCTCGTCGATTCCGATTGCGTGTCGCATCGGGCGGTGAGCGATCTCCTGGGTGCGGCGCTGAAGGAGAGTTTCCAGCGACCGTTTCAGATCCTCGATATTGCCTGCGGTGATGCAAGCCTGATGCGGCGGGTGCTGCCCGGCACCACGGTCAGCCATTATCACGGCATCGACCTGGCCGAGCCGGCGCTCGAGCTGGCGGCGAGGAATCTCGCCGGCATGCCATTCGCCGTCGATCTCGATCACCGCGATTTCGTGGAGGCGATGAGCGACCGGCCGGCGCCGGCCGATGTTTCATGGTGCAGCCTGTCGATCCATCATCTGCCGACGGAGAGCAAGCTGACGCTGCTCCAGGCCATCCGCCGGTCGACGACGTCGTTCGTGATGATCTACGAGCCGACCCGGCTCGATCATGAGGACCGAACCAGCTATCTCGACCGCTTCACCGCCGTGAACCGACCGCTATGGACGATGCTGACGCCTGCCGAGTGGGGCCAGATCGAGCATCATGTGCGAAGCTGCGATCTGCCCGAGACGAGCGCGGTGTGGCTGTCGCTCGGGCGCGATGCGAGCTTCACCACGGCGCGGCAGCTGTTCGTCGATCCGACGGATTTTTATCGGGTGTATCGGTATGATGTGTAGAGGCAGTAGGCAATACGTCGTGAGCGGTGCCCATCCCTACTGCCTACTGCCTACTTAAACTCCGGCGCCACCTCCTCGATGAACCGCTTGAGCGACTGCTTCTTGCGCTCGAAAGTCATGCCGGAGTCGATCCACAGGCTGAATTCGTCGTAGCCGAGCGCCTCGTAGTACTTGAGGCGGCGGATCACCTCCCCGCTCGTGCCGATCACCTGGTTGCGGCGCATCAGCGGTGCGGCGTAATTCTCCATGAGCTCCATCTCGGCGGCGGTCAGCTCCTGGATCAGGGCCTGGCGGACCGGGCGCTCATTCTTGAACCAGGCGGCGAAGTAGCAATAGAACCGCTTGAGGTCCTCGGCGGCGCGTTGGCAATCGGCCTCGTCGCGGCCGACGAAACCGTGCATCAGCAGCATGATCTTGGGGCGTTCGATCTCGGGATGGGCGGCGCAGGCAGCCTCGAAACGGCCGATCAGTACCCTGACCTCGTCATCGCCCGACGCGAGCGGCGTCACCTGCACATTGCAGTCATTGGCGACGGCGAAATCATGCGACATCGGATCGCGAGCAGCCACCCAGATCGGCGGATGGGGCTGCTGCAGCGGCTTGGGTGACGAGGTGGTCGCCGGGAACGACCAGAAGGGACCGCCATAAGCGCAGTCGCCGGCCCACAGGCCCTTCAGCAGCGGCACCATCTCGCGCAGGCGGGCGCCGGCGGTCATGGCGTCCATGCCGCCGACCAGCCGCTCATATTCGAAGCTGTAGGCGCCGCGGGCAATGCCGATATCGAGCCGGCCGTCGCAGATGATGTCGGTCATCGCCGCCTCGCCGGCGAGCTTGATGGGATGCCAGAAGGGCGCCACAACCGTGCCGGTGCCGAGCCTGACGGAGCTGGTGCGCCGCGCCAAATCGGCGATGGTGATGAATGGATTGGGGGCGATGGTGAAGTCCATCCCATGATGCTCGCCGGTCCAGATGGCTGCCAGGCCGCCGGCCTCGGCCATCTCGCAAAGCGCGATGAAGTCGCGATAGAGCTCGCGGTGGGTCTGGGCGGCGTCGAGCCGTTCCATATGGACGAAGAGCGAGAGCTTCATGAGGTCCTCTCCTTCGCGGGGTTTCAGTCGAGCGGCTTGACCTCGCCCTGGCGATGGTCTCCGGAATAGACCTTGAAGCGACCCTGGCGGCGCTCCTCGGCATAGCGCTGCAGCATGGATCGCACGGCATCGTCGGGCAAACGGTCATAGGGCAGCGCGTCGAAATCGGCCACCACCACGCCATCGCGGCGGGACAGCACCGCATCGCCGCGATAATAGATCGACTGGATGTGGCTCTCCGGGTTCTCGAAAACGGCAAACAGGAAACCGAGATTGGCCTCGATGCCGGCCTTGGCGAGGGCGCTGCGCAGCAGCGAGGCGCTGCCCGAGGGACCTTCGCGGCCGACCTCCGGCAGGTTGAGGGCGCCGGTCTTGGGGTCCTTCATCAGCAGCAGGCCGCCCTCGGTCTCCAATATGGCGCCGACAATGGTGCGGGCGCCCTGGCTCAGCGCATTGACCGCCGCCTGCTCGAGGCCGAGCGTCACATAGCCGCCGCGGGAATAGCCCAGAGGATTGGCATCGCTATAGGCGAAACCCTGGATGCGGCCGATCAGCACGACATGGTCGCCGGCATCGATGACGGAATGGCGGACGCAGTCGAACCAGCTCACGGCGCCTTCGATGATCGGGAGACCGCCCGGGCCCGGACGCCAGGATATTGCGGCGAATTTATCCGGCCGCTTGGAGGCGAAGATTCCCGAGGCCTCCTTCTGCGTCTCGGCCAGAATGCTGACCGCGAAACCGTCGGCCTTGAGAAAGGTGTCGAGGCTCGCCGCCGCCTTGCCGATGCAGACGAGGAGCAGCGGCGGGTCGAGCGAGACCGAGGTGAAGGAATTGGCGGTGAAGCCGCGCGGCGAGCCATCGGCGCCGAGGGTGGTGATAACCGTGACCCCAGTCATGAATGTGCCAAATGCCTGTCTCAATTCGAGCGGATCGATCGCCGCCATGACGACTCCCGGGAACACGGACCGGCTGCATAGGCAGCGTTTTCCCAAGGGTTCGTCAAGCGTTATCGCGCATGAGCGCAGAGAAAGCGCGTTCGACCGAAAAGTATCAGGCGGTCAGCGGGGGGCCGACCGCCTGATTTGCGCAAGACATGCCCGACACCGTGGGCAAGAGGGCCGGACACATAGAGCACCACAATCACAATCACAGGGGGTGTGATGGATTGAGGATAAGGGGAACA
>JBKOZY010000051.1:0-7236 GCA_046726135.1 Pseudomonadota bacterium
GTTCACCGCCAACACGATGGCCACGGTGTCGGAAGCGATCGGCCTCGCTTTGCCTTATTCCGCCGGTGCGCCGGCACCTTACGAGCTGCGCGACCGCTTCTGCATGGCAGCGGGCGAACAGGTCATGGACCTCATTCGGCAGAATATCCGTCCCCGCGACATCGTGACCTTGAAGGCGCTCGAGAATGCGGCGGTGGTGGTGGCGGCTTCCGGCGGCTCGACCAATGCGGCGCTGCATCTGCCGGCGATCGCCCATGAATGCGGCATCGAATTCGATCTGTTCGAGGTGGCTGAAATTTTTCGCCGCACGCCCTATATCGCCGATCTCAAGCCGGCCGGAAAATATGTTGCCAAGGACCTGTTCGAGGTCGGCGGCATTCCGCTGCTGATGAAGACGCTGCTCGACCATGGCTACCTCCATGGCGACTGCCTGACGGTGACCGGGCGGACGATTGCCGAGAACATGCGCGGCGTGGCGTGGAATCCGGAGCAGGACGTGGTCTATCCGGCCGACCGGCCGCTCAGCCCGACCGGCGGCGTGGTGGGACTCTCGGGCAATCTCGCGCCGGAGGGAGCGATCGTGAAGGTCGCCGGCATGAAGACTCTCAAATTCACCGGGCCGGCGCGCTGCTTCGACAGCGAGGAGGCGTGTTTCGAGGCCGTCACCAACAAGCGCTACAAGGAAGGCGAGGTCCTGGTGATCCGCTATGAGGGTCCGCGCGGCGGTCCCGGAATGCGCGAGATGCTGGCCACCACCGCCGCCCTTTACGGCCAGGGCATGGGAGACAAGGTGGCGCTGATAACCGATGGCCGTTTTTCGGGTGCAACGCGGGGATTCTGCATCGGTCACGTCGGTCCGGAAGCAGCGGTGGGAGGCCCGATCGGGCTTTTGCGCGACGGCGATGTGATCGAGATCGACGCCGACAAGGGCGTGCTCGCGGTTCGATTGAGCGACCGCGAGCTGGCCGAACGGCGTAAGGACTGGCAACCGCGCGACCATGGCTATGGCTCTGGCGCGATCTGGAAATTCGCTCGCGATGTCGGGCCAGCACGGTACGGCGCCGTGACCCACCCTGGAGGTCAAGGTGAGAGTGTGTGTTATGCGGACATATAGGAAAGACTGCCAGACAAGATGGGCAGGTCGACTCCTGCTAGCTCTCGCCTTGCTCGGCGGGACGGCGGCGTCGACAATCAGCCCGGGGGCAGCGCAGGAAAGCGACGGCTTCGGCTCGCCATTCTATTCCTTCGTGCCGGCCAAGCCCGACTCCGAGCTGCCCAAGCTCGGCGACGTGTCGTTGTGGCGCGACGACATGAAGATGGCGAAGCAGTTCTATGGCGAAGGCGATTATGTGCGGGCCCGCGAATATCTCGAGAAGGCGTCGAAGGCGGGCAGTCTGATCGCCACCTGGTATCTCGGCGACATGTATCGCACCGGCAAGGGCGTGAAGGTCGATACCGGCAAGTCCTTCGCCTATTACCGTCAAGTGGCGCTCGCCTATGATTCCGAGCAGCCCAATCGCAGGCTGATGCGCATCACCGTCGATGCGCTGGTGCGGGTTGCCGACATCTATCGCGATGGGGCGCCGAATTACAGCATCCACAAGGATCCGGTGCGGGCCTACAATCTCTTTTCGACGGCCGCCGGCCATGGTCATCCCGCCGCGATCTATGCGATCGGCCTGATGTATCTGAAGGGCGAGGGCGTCAAGAAGATGCCGGATCAGGGCATTCGCTGGCTGATGCGGGCGGCCCGCAAGCGCTATGCGCCGGCCGAAGCCATGCTGGGCGACCTGCATTATGACGGCATTCATGTGAAGCAGGACAAGGCCAAGGCGGTGATGTGGTACACGCTCGCCCGCCAGACGGCGCGGCCGGAGGCATACCCGCAGATCATCTCGCGCTTCGGCACGCTGCTCGACGAGGTGTCGGACGAGGAGCGCTCCTCCGGCGAGGCGCTGGCGGTGCAGTGGTCGGAGCAATATCCGGCGGAAGAGACCCCGTCGGCGGACGAGTGAGTCCAAGGCAGTAGCCAAATAGGCAGTGAGCGGTGCCTTTTGCCTGCCTATCGCGTGCCGCATCACACATCCAGTTCGGCGATCACCGGCACATGGTCGGACGGCTTGTCCCAGCCGCGGACGTGCCTGTCGATGCGGATCGATGACAGCCGGTCGACGGCCTGCGGCGACATCACCTGGTGGTCGATGCGGATGCCGTTGTTCCGCTGCCAGGCACCGGCCTGATAGTCCCAGAAGGTGTAGATCGGCTCGCCGGGGTGGAGCAACCGCACGGCATCGGTCAGGCCGAGATTGAGGAGGGTGCGGAAGCGGGCGCGAGTCTCCGGCTGGAACAGCGCGTCATTGACCCAAAGCTCCGGCCGCCTGGCGTCGACCGGCGCCGGGATGACGTTGAAGTCGCCGGTCATGACGAAGGCTTCCTCGTCCCTGAGCAGCTCACCGGCCCGTGCCGTCAGCCGGTCCATCCAATCAAGCTTGTACTGGAACTTGTCGGTACCGATGGGATTGCCATTGGGCAGATAAAGGCAGGCGATGCGGACGACGCCGCGGTCGCCCGGCACCACCACCTCCAAATAGCGCGAATGCTGGTCGCTGCCGTCGCCGCCCGGAAGCCGCCGCGTCACATCCTCGAGCGGCCGCTTGGACAGAACCGCAACGCCGTTGAAACCCTTCTGGCCGTGCACGGCGACGTTGTAGCCGAGCTCCTCCAGGGCCTCGCCGGGGAAGGCCTCATCCTCGCATTTGATCTCCTGGAGGCAGCAGACGTCGGGCGAGGTCTCTTTCAGCCAGCGCAGCAGATTGGCGAGGCGTGCCTTGACGCCGTTGATGTTCCAGGTGGCGATCTGCATGAACTTTAGAGGATGCTCTAGATCGAGAAGGAGGTGCCGCAGCCGCAGGAGGTGGTGGCGTTCGGATTGTTGACCTTGAAAGCGGCGCCGATCAGCCCGTCCTCGAAATCGATCTCGGAGCCGAGAAGGTAGACGAGGGATATGGAATCGATCAAAACGGTGGCACCGTCCCGTTCAATCGCAAGGTCATCCTCCATGGCGGCGTCGGCCAAGGCGAAATCATACTGGAATCCCGAGCAGCCGCCCCCGAGCACTGACAGGCGCAGCGCGGTTTTCCCGCCATTTCCGGCAGTGGCGATTTCGCGGATCCGCTCGGCGGCACGGGCGGTCAGGGTAACGGGTTCGGACATAAGAGCTTCGACCAGATTCTGCGGTATCGATCGTCGACCACTATGTCGGGCCATGGCGGGCATTTGTCAATCCGGGCGGGCGGGCTGATGCGGGCCGATCAGGCGGCCTATGCCTTGATCGCCGGCGCGTCGCGCGGCCGGCTGGTCGAGGAGCCCGAGACGCCGTCACGCACCGTGTTCCAGCGGGATCGCGACCGGATCATTCATTCCGCCGCGTTCCGCCGGCTCAAGCACAAGACCCAGGTGTTCGTCTATCACGAGGGGGATCATTATCGCACGCGCCTGACCCACAGTCTCGAAGTGGCGCAGATCGCCCGCTCGATCGCCCGGACGCTCGGGCTCGACGAGGACCTGACCGAGGCGATCGCGCTGGCGCATGATCTCGGCCATACGCCGTTCGGCCATGCCGGGGAGCAGGAGCTCGACCGGCTGATGACGCCGTATGGCGGCTTCGATCACAATTCCCAGACGCTCAGGATCGTGACCCGCCTCGAACGCCGCTATGCGGCATTCGACGGGCTCAATCTCACCTGGGAGACACTCGAGGGCCTGATCAAGCACAATGGTCCGATCACCAGCGCATCGACGGCGGTGCTCGAGCTCGTGGCGACGCTCGGGGTCGACCCGTTGAGCTATGCGCCGGCCGAGGCGCAGGCGGCCGCGATCGCCGACGACATCGCCTACAACGCCCATGACATCGACGACGGATTGCGGGCACAGCTCTTCGCCGTCATCGATCTCGGCGATGTGCCGCTGGCCGGCGAGGCGCTGAGCGAGGTGCTGAAGACCTGGCCGCGACTCGACCGGGCGCGAATCATTCATGAGACAGTGCGCCGCGTCATCTCGTGGATGATCGGCGATGTCGTCGGCGAGACCCGGCGCCGGCTCAAGCGGCAGCCGATGACGAGCGCCGATCAGGTGCGGGAACGTGGCGAGCGGCTGGTGTGTTTCTCGGCGCAGATGCAGGAGAAGAACAGGGCGCTGCAGGCGTTCCTGTCGTCGCGCATGTACCGCCATGAGAAGGTGATGGACATTATGGGACGGGCGCAGCGGGTGGTGCGCGACCTGTTCCAAGCCTATGTCCAGGATCCGTTGCTGTTGCCGGCGGGATGGATCGATGAAGGCACGGCAGACATGGCCAGCAATTATCCTCGCCAGGTCTGCGATTTCATCGCCGGAATGACCGATCGATATGCGTTGGATCAGCACAAGCGGCTGTTTGACCTCGATCCGCTTTTCCGCTAAGCGCCCGACTCGGAGACGTGCATGGACCTGTTCAAGAGATTCTATGAGAGATCGGCTGCCGCAAGCATTGCGGTCGTGCAGCGTTTCGCTCCCTCGGTTACGCTCGATCTCGGCAAGCTGGCGGTGCAGGTGCCGCGCCATCGCGAGCATGGCGAGATGGCGAACAACGCGCCCTTTGTCGCGGCACCTCAGGCCGGCATGACGCCGGCTGCCTTTGCCGATGAGTTCATCAAGGAGTTCGCCGACGATCCCGATTTCGCGGTGTCGTTCGCCAAGCCGGGCTTCATCAATGCCAAGCTGTCGAATTCGGCGCTCCAGGGCGTGGTGGCGGATGTGCTGCGGGCCGGCGAGGATTTCGGACGGTCCGAAATGGGGCAGGGCCAGCGCGTCAATGTCGAGTATGTCTCGGCCAATCCGACCGGGCCGCTGCATGTCGGCCATTGCCGCGGCGCAGTGTTCGGCGATGCGCTCGCCAATCTGCTCGCCAAGATGGGATACGATGTCGCGCGGGAGTATTACATCAACGATGCCGGGGCGCAGGTCGACGTGCTGGCGCGCTCGGCCTATCTCAGATATCGCGAGGCGGCCGGCGAGACCATCGCGGAGATCCCGGCGGGACTCTATCCCGGCGATTATCTGAAGCCGGTCGGCGAGGCGTTGCTCGATCGCCATGGCCGTTCGCTGCTCGACATGCCCGAATCGGAATGGCTGCCGGTGGTGCGCGCGATGGCGGTGGCGATGATGCTCGATCTCATCAAGGACGATCTCGCGACGCTCGGCATCCATCACGAGGTGTTCGTGTCGGAGGCGGAGCTCCATCGCGATGGCGGCGTCAAGATCGCGATCGATGATCTGGCGCAGCAGGGCCTCGTCTATCAGGGCCGGCTGCCGCCGCCCAAGGGGCAGCCGCCGGAGGATTGGGAGGATCGCGAGCAGCTGCTGTTCCGCGCCTCCGATTTCGGCGACGATATCGACCGGCCGCTCGTCAAGTCGGATGCCTCCTACACCTATTTCGCATCCGATGTCGCTTACGCGCGCGACAAGATTGCCCGCGGCTTCGATCAATTGATCTATGTGCTCGGCGCCGACCATGGCGGCTACGTCAAACGGTTGCAGGCGCTGGTCGGCGCGTTGTCGCAGAAGCGGGTGGTGTGCGACGTCAAGCTGACGCAGCTCGTCAAGCTGTTCCGCGGCGGCGAGCCGGTGCGGATGTCGAAGCGGGCCGGCGAGTTCGTGACCTTGCGCGATGTCGTCGGCGAGGTCGGGCCCGATGTCGTGCGCTTCATCATGCTCTATCGCAAGAACGATGCGCCGCTCGATTTCGATTTCGAGAAGGTCACCGAGCAGTCGCGCGACAACCCGGTGTTCTACGTCCAATACGCGCATGCGCGTATCTGCTCGGTGTTCCGCAATGCCGAGGTCGAATTGGCTGAGTCGATCACGAGCGATTCTCTCGCTTCAGCCGACCTCTCGCTGCTGACCGAAGAGCCGGAGCTCGAAGTTATCCGCAGGTTGTCCGAGTACCCTCGTGTGCTTGAGCAAGCGGCAGCGGCCCATGAGCCTCATCGGGTGGCCTTCTACCTCTTTGAATTGGCAAGCGATTTTCACGCACTTTGGAACGCGGGCGTAAAGTCGCCTCAATTGAGATTTATCTCGGAGTGGGATCGACCAGTCACCTTTGCGCGGCTCGCATTTCTGAGTGCGATTCGTTATTCTCTCGCCAGTGGCCTTAAGGTCCTCGGCGTGAGGCCCGTCGACGTTATGTAGGGGAAGACCGGGTAGATGGATCAGGACTCCACCAATAGCGGCGAACGGCGAAACTGGCGCGAACGATTGGGGATCGCGAAGGACGCTTCCAAGGATCTGCCAAAGATTTCCGAGGAATTTCGGTCGGAGAACGGTGGCAAGTCCACCGAGCCTCGGCTCGTCGTCGGGTCTCCTGGAGCGGGGCCATCGAAGCCTGCAACGTCCGAGGCGGGACAACCCGTGTCGGCGGGGCGCGGGCAGGGTGCCACGCCGGTTCGTCCAGCGCCGATGGCGCCACGTCCGAACGCCGCCGCTGCGCCGGGGCGTCCGCCACAGAATCAGCACGCCGCCAACCAGCTGCCGCCGCAAACATCGCGGGCGGCTTCACCGAATGGTCAGGCGAAGCCACATCCGGTGCCGCCGAGCCGCGCCGCGGTTCCGCCGGGACCGCCGCGCGCGCCGACACCGGCGCCATCCGCTGCCGCCAATGGCGGCAGTCCTGCCTCTGACGACTTTGCCGATCGCCTGCGCCAGCAGCGCGAGGCGGCCGAGCGGCTGGCGCGGCAGCGCGCCGCCACGGCGCGAACCCAGGCGGCGCCACCGCCCTTGGCCAAAGCTCCGGAGGCGGCACCGCGCTTCAGTTTCGCGCCGGACGAGTTGGCCGGTGACAGCAAGCCGGGACCGGCGGCCGCGCCGCCGAAAGCGCCACAGCGGCCGGCTGCACCGCCTCATGGCGGGCAGCAGGGTTGGCAGCCGCCCTTCCAGGCGCAGCCAGCGCCGGGACAGTCGGCCTATGCGCCACCGCGCGGCCCTGGCTATCCCTATGGCCAGCAGCCCTATCAGCCGCAGCGCATGGCCGGCGCGCCGGCCTTTTCGCGCCAGCAGGGACAGCCGGCGCAGCCGCCCGCCCAGGCGGCAGCCGCCTATGGCCAGGAAGCGTGGAACGGCGGCGATACGATCGCCCGATCGGCGCCGCCCAGGCCAGCAGTGCCGCAGCGCGCCGAGGCCTATGCGGCGCAGCCCGAGCTTGCC
>JBKOZY010000052.1:0-4033 GCA_046726135.1 Pseudomonadota bacterium
GTTTGGCATGGTTGTGCGTAGAGGCAGTGGGCAGATAGGCAGTAGGCAGTAGGGCAGTGCTCCACCCACGACCTACTGCCTAATGCCGACTGCCTCTCTTCTCTGCCTACACCCCAAACCGCATCAACTTGATCGCCTCGAAATTCTGCACCCCGCCGCCGACCCGCTTGGTGGTGTAGAACAGCACATAGGGCTTGGCGCTGTAGGGATCGCGCAGCACCCTGACGCCGATCCGGTCGACGATCAGATAGCCGGCGCGGAAATCGCCGAAGGCGATCGCGAAGCTGTCGGCAGCGATGTCGGGCATCGACTCGGCCTCGGCCACCGGGAAATTCATCAGCGTCGGGCTCATCGACGCCGCCGCCGCCGGCTGCCACAGATAGGCCCCCGTGCTGTCCTTGAGCTTGCGGATGGCGCTTTGAGTCTTGCGGTTCATCATGAAGCTCGCATTCTGCCGGTACGCGCTCTTCAGCGCATAGACCAGCGTGATCAGCGAGTCCGACGGGTTGGTTGCCGGGAAGCCGTCGGCAGCGCCGCTTGCAATGGTGCCGAGATTGCCCCAGCTCCACGCCGTGTCCGCCACCTTTGGCATGTCGAGAAAGCCGCGCGGCCGGTTCTTGCCGTCGCCCTTGACGAACGCCTCGCCTTCCTGCGCCGCGAAGGCGAGCTGCACCTCCTCGGCGATCCATTGATCGATATCGACCGCCGAGTCATCGAGCAGCGTCTGCGTCGCCGCCGGCATGGCATAGATCTCCATCGCCGGAAATTGCAGCTCGCTCAGCGATGGCGAATTGGTCTGCGGCCGCGCCGCCGTCTCGCCGACCCAGCCGGTGGCCGCACCGGTCAGCGCCATCGGCTTCTTGTAGACCATCGAGGTGACCTGGCGGACGCTCGCCAGCCGCCGCATCGGCGAGGCCTCGATCAGGAGTCGCGAGATCTGGGTCTCGGTCTCGCTCGGCACCAGATAGCCGCCATCGCTGGCGGAGCCGGCCGACAGCGCCTTGCTCTCGAGCTTGAGCAGTGCCGCCTGGTCGCCCTTGCGGACATAGTTGTCGAAGGCCGTCTTGTGCTCGCGTTCCGCGCCATCGCTGCCCGTGAGCTCGAAGCCTGAGCCGAGCGGCGGCCGCCCGAGCTTCAATTGCAGCGCCTCGATCTTCGCCTGCTGCCGGTCGAGCGCCTGGCTCAGGCGCTCGACCTTGTCCTCGGTGACGACATCGGCGCTCATCCGTCGCTCGATCTCGTCGAGCCGCGCATCATTGGTTTCGCGAAAGGCGGCGACCATCCGCAGGAGCTCGCCATGGGCGGCCTCCGTCTCGAGGCTGGTGGGCTTGAGATCGACGACCTTGGTTTCGAAATTGTCCATCATGGCTCCCTTTCATGGTCTGTGTACTGATGATTTGTCGACTGCGAGTGTTGATCCGGGCGGATTTCAGCATCGGGAAGGTGACGAGCGAGATTTCGATCAGCTCGACGCTTCGAAGTCGCCTGAGGCCGCTTTGCCGGTCGCGGCTGGCGGTGCGGGCGCGAAAGCCGATCGACAGCCCGTCGATCGCGCCATCGGCGATGAGGCGCGCCAGATCGTCGGCCCGCGATGCTCCCTGGCTGAGTCGGCCATGCACCTTGAGGCCGAGGCCGTCCTCGACAAGGTTCAGCCACACGCCGACCGGCTCGCGCGGATCATGCTGGAACAGCATGCGCACGCCGCGAGCGCCGCTCGCCCTGAGCGATGCCGCAAAGGCACCGGGCAGGATGACGTCGCCGCCCTCATCGACGATGTTGAAGAGGCTGGCATAGCCCTGGATGTGCATGACGATCTCGGTCCTCTTTAGCGGGGGTCGAGCATGAAGGCAGTAGGCATTAGGCAATAGGCAGTGCACGGAGCACTTCCCTACTGCCTACTGCCTATTGCCTACTGCCTACTGCCTACTGCCTACTGCCTCTCTTCCGCCCCATATCCAACCGCCTCCCGCTTCTCCTCGTCGCTGAGGAAGGAGGCATTGGCGAGCCGCGCCCACAGCGCCTCGCGTTCCGGCGACAGCGCCTCGACGGCGTCGAGATCGAGGCCGAGCCGCAAGCGCGTTCGCGCGCCGAAGGCGGGCTCCAGCCAATGCGCCAGCGCCTCGGCGGTGCGGCTGGCGAGCGGCAGCACGCTCTGCCGCCAGAAGGAGCGGTTGGCCTCGGCATAATTGGCGAAGGTGTTGTCGCCGGGAATGCCGAGCAGCATCGGTGGCACCCCGAAGGCGAGCGCGATCTCGCGCGCTGCCGCATGGCGCGCCTCGAGATGGTCCATGTCGCGCGGCGAATGCGAGATCTGCGTCCATTCGAGGCCGCCTTCGAGGATCAGCGGCCGCCCGGCATTGGCGGAGCCCTGATGGGTGAGCTCGAGCTCCTGGCGCAGCCGCTCGAATTGATCGTCGGTGAGGTTGCCGTCGCCGGCCTTGTAGACCAGCGCCCCCGACGGCCGCGCCGCATTGTCGAACAGCGCCTTGCTCCAGGCGCCGGCTGCATTGTGGATGTCGATCGCCCGTGCCGCCGCCTCGATCGGCGACAGGCCGTAATGATCGTCCGCCGGGTTGAGCAGCTTCAGATGCAGGATCGGCGGCACCGCGCCCTCCTGCTGGAAGCGGATGGCCTGGCCGTTGACCATATAGTCGTAGGCCTCGGGCCAGCCCGAGCGGCCGGCGATCAACCGCATGCGGTCGGGCCGGAGCGCATGGAGCTCGCGCACCTCCTCGCCGAGCTTCACCGCTTCGAGATAGGCATTGCCGGCAAGCAGCAGCTGGCCATGGAAGCGCTCCATCAGCCCGCGCCCCGATTCCGCCGGATTGGGCCGCGCGAGCAGCCTCAGCAACGGATGCTCCTGAAGCTCGCTCGCGCCGTCATAGAGCACGAGCGGCACTGAAGCGGCGGCCTCCGCCAGCATGCGCAGGCAGCGATAGCCGATGGCGTTGCCGGCAAACCCCTCGCGCGCCAGAGCGGCATGGTTCTTCGGCGTCCACACCGCCCGTCCCACCCCCGCCAGCGCGGTGAGCGGGCCGGTGCGGGAGCTCTTGGTCTCGGACATGGGAGTCTCCTTTGGGAAGAAGGCAGTAGGCATTAGGCAGGAAGAGAGGCGGTAGGCAGTAGGCAGTAGGCAGTAGTGAAATGCTCTGTTCACGACCGACTGCTCAACGACGACGGCCTCCTGCGCACCCGTCTCCCAACGTAGGGGAGGGGCCCCGGGGGGTGTGGGCAGTCGTGATTAGGTAACAGGCAGTACACAGAGCATCTCCTAACAGGCCGTTGAAAAACCCGTAGCGAATCCGTGCTTTTGATGATTCCCTCGATTTAGGATTGGATCGAGGGAGATTTTGATGCGGGGCTCGGACGAACACTCGGGATCGCTGTTTTCTTACGTCGATTTGGAGATGCGGGTTCCGAAGGACCATCCGCTGCGTGCGATCCGCGAGATTGCCAATGGCGCGCTGTCGGAGCTGAGCGGTGATTTTGCAGCGCTGTACGCGCCGCTGGGCCGTCCTTCAATTCCACCGGAAAAGCTGCTGCGCGCCTCGCGGCTGCAAGCCTTCTATTCGATCCGCTCGGAACGTCAGTTGATGGAGCGGCTGGAGTTCGATCTGTTGTTCCGCTGGTTTGTCGGGCTTGGGATCGATGACCCGGCGTGGGATCATTCGGTGTTCTCGAAGAACCGCGACCGTCTGCTCGAAGGCGAGATTGCCGCCAAGTTCCTGGCGGCGATCCTGAATGAGCCCAAGGTCGAGCGGCTGCTGTCGTCGCAGCACTTCTCGGTCGACGGCACGCTCATCGAAGCCTGGGCCAGCCTGAAGAGCCTCAAACCCAGGGATGGCGGCGATGGCAACGAACCGCCGACCGGCGGCGGGCGCAATGCCGAGGTCGACTTCCGCGGTGAGAAGCGGAGCAACCAGACGCACGTCTCACTCAGCGACCCCGATGCCATGCTCTATCGCAAGGGGCCGGGTATGGAAGCCAAGCTCTGCTTCATCGGTCACGCCCTGATGGAGAACCGCCACGGGCT
>JBKOZY010000053.1:0-1515 GCA_046726135.1 Pseudomonadota bacterium
GTCCACGACAGTGCGAGATAGCCCCGCTCCCGATGCTCGCTCACTGGCAGGCTCGCAGCCTGAGCATTGGGAATCTCGGTCAGGCTGATGAGGTGCTTGCCATAGCGATAGACAAGGGTTGCAGCGGGATTGAGATCAACCACATCGATGCGCGCTCCGACAAGCGCGAATCCTTCTGACGTGAGATCCGCCACCAATGGCGCGAAATTGATCCTGCCGTTGAACCAGGGCTTTACGATGTGATGCTCCGAGGAGACAACGTCGGTGGGGGCCGATGACATCAAGCCGCGAATGTGGGCCGACACGATCTGGTCGCTGATCTCCTGCCCGCTCCTCTGCTCGACAATGCCCCACGCGACCCCGCCGGCGAGGAATGCGCCGAGGACAAAGGAGGCGGCGAGCCTTCTCCAAGAGTCGAGCGACGATGGTTCGCGCGTCAGGCCGGCAATCCGTTTGCGCAACTGCGGTGACGGCAGGTCCCTGGCAAGATCGGCGCGCAGGGCGGACCGCAACGCGCGGCGGGCTTCCAGCGCTGCGCCAAGCGTCGGCTCGTCACTGACGCGCCGTTCGAAACGATGCGCCTCGATTGGCGAAAGCTCACCATCCACATAGGCGTTGAGCAGAAGTTCGTCCTGTTCGGAGAGGTTCATGCTAAACTTCCCCCGAGACTTGCGAGCAGGAGCCGGCGGGCCCGGGCGAGCCGCGACATGACGGTGCCGATCGGCAGGCCGGCAATCTCCGCAATGGTCTTGTAGTTGAGGTCATGAATTTCCCGCAGCACCAGAACTTCCCGGAACGGAGCCGGCAGCTTCGCCATCGCCATGCGCACCGTCTCGGCCTCAGCCTTGGCGATCAGCTGCGCTTCGGGCGTTGGATCCGGATCCGGCTGCTCGAGCCGCTGCCGGGCCTGCTCGTCGAGGTCGCCGATGAGGACGAGGGCGGAAGGCCGGTTCTTGGCCAGCCAGCTATAGCTCGTATTGCGCACGATGGTCAGCACCCAGGCCCGCGGATCGCCGTCGGCAAAACCGGAAATGCCCTTGAAGGCGCGCAAGGAGGCCTCCTGAACGATGTCCTCGGCATCGGCACGGCTCCCGGCAAGCCAGTGCGCCAATCGGAAAGCATCGACGAGATGGGGCAGAAACACCTCGGCGAAGCGGGCCTGTTCCCTCGTGTCGTCCACCTGCAAGTCGATGCAACCCGTCTCGCCTGGCCGTCAAGGCTTGACCACGATCCTCCCCGTCATATGCGGGTGGATCGCACAGAAATAGTCGATGGTGCCGGCTCGAGCAAAGGTTTGTGAGAAGGTCTGGTCGGTATCGAGCGGATCCGAATGAAAGGCGCCATCCTTCTCCTTCACCACGTGAACGATGTCGTCTACGTTCTTCCACCTCACCGTCGACCCGACCTGAACGGTGAGAAGCGGAGGATCGAAGGTGAAATTGGCTATTCTGACGATGGCTTCGGCGCTGCGGGCCTGACTGCTGCCCGACAGCATGATCGCGAGCATTGCCATCG
>JBKOZY010000054.1:0-6765 GCA_046726135.1 Pseudomonadota bacterium
GCCGGGCTCAGCCCGGCCATCGAGTTTTTTGGGAGTCGGCAGATCGACAGTCGGCAGTAACCTATGCCTGCCTACTGCCTCTTTTTCGAGGTCTACCAGAACGGATAGCCCGACATGATGAAGACCAGCACGCCGACCAGGACGATGGTCAGGCCGTATTTGATCGCCTTCTCGATGTGATGCGGCTCGACCTTCATGCCCGACCCTTGGTGCCGGCGGGCTTGCGGCCGGCGGGCGCCTTCGCCTTCGTCTTCCCTCCCTTGGGCGGCTCGCCGCGCTCTTCCTGGACGCTGCGTTTCAGCGCATCCTTGAGATTGATGACATTGCTGGCCGGCTCGCCCGTCGGCGGCGACAGGATCTTGTGGCCCTTGGCCTTCTCCTCGACAAGCTCGCGCAGCGCCACGCCATAGCTGTCCTTGAAGGCAGCCGGATCGAACGGCGCCGTCTTGCGGGTGATGAGCTGCACCGCCATGTCCATCATGTCGGGCTCGAGCTTGTGCTCCGGCAAATCGTCGAAATAGGTGGCGGCGGGTCGCAGCTCGTTGCCATAGCGAATGATGTTGAGGACCAGGCCCTTGCCGACGGGTCCGACCACCACCAGATGCTCGCGCCCGGCCATGGTGACCTGGCCCACCGCGACCTTGCCGGACTCGCGCAGAGCCTCGCGAATGATGGCATAGCCTTCGGCCGCCTGCTCGTCGGCCGGCAGCACATAATAGGGTCGCTCGAAATAGCGCGGATCGATCTCCGACTGGTCGACACATTGCACGAGATCGATGCTGCGCTTGCTCTCGAGGCGGATCGCCTCGACCTCCTCGGGCTCGACCAGCACATAGACCTCGGGCTCGACCTCATAGCCCTTGACGATATCGGCATTCTCGATCTTGCCGATGCCGGGCACGGTGCGCTCATAGCGGACGCGCTTGCCGGAGGGTTTATGGATCTGGTTGAAGCTGATCTCGGAAGCGGTCTCGACCGCCGGATAGATCTCGACGGCGATCGTCACCAGCGACAACCGCAGCATTCCCTTCCAATAGACACGGCCAGGCTTTGCCATGGAACCACAACCTCACAGGATGATCGATCATCGGACGCGACCATAGCACGGCGATTCGCCCCCCGGCAGTAGCACCGCGCGCCCCGAGCTGTGCCAAACGGCACAGCGGTCGGCCCCATTCAGCATTAAGGTAAATTCAATGCAACACAGGGGGAGTTGGTGATGGGCAGTGGCTCAAGCATTCAGAGAATTAGCAGCGACGAGAGTGCCCAGCCGCTTCTCAAGCAGGGCGGCGACGGCCAGGGCCGCGCATCGGCGGAATCGGCAAGCCTTGTCGGCAAGGCCGAGACTCTCGTCAAGTATGGTACATGCCCGGACATTCCGGACATTCCGGACCTCGAAATTCCAAGGATGAGAATAAGCGAAGACCGGGTGTTGCAGCTCGGTCTGCCGGAGGATCTCGACCTTAAGGATCGCACCCGGTATGAGCGTGGGCTGTTCAGGCTGTGCTTTCCCGCAGGGATGTTCGAGGAATGCAAGGATGGTGAGCCACCCACCTTCGGAACGGCAATCGTGCCCAAAAAGCCGATACTCCGCGAACTCGTGGAGCACGCAATCACGTTCGTCGATCATGTCATGCACTATATTGTGGACACATGCGGCATCGAGCCAAAACGGTTTCTCGAGGCTGCCGCGAGATATGGGAACGTCTGGGAAGAGACGCGGCGACCCGCGTCCATTTTCGAGTTTTTGGAGCGCGACCTCTCGATTGGGCATGCTGTCACGTCGATAGAGCAGATGGATGTGGCCAGCGCCTTTATCGAAGATGTTCGCTCAGAACTCGAAAATGCGGTGAATGCGCTCGGCCGTATGGGCCTCGGAGATTTCGCCTTGCCATATTGCCGATCGACCTCCCTCTATACCCTTACTGACAGTATAAGCGTGTTCCCGTCTCTGACGGCAGAGGGCAATTTCAGGAATCTGACCTCTCTGCACTTTACGGTCGCGTCCTGCTGTCTCAAGGAATATCAGGCAATATTGTCGCAAAGTGAGGAATTCAGCCATCTGTTGCTGGCCGCCATCGCAGCCTCGACGATGCATGCCGTGCGTCACCGGCTCGATCCGATGGATAAAGAGCTGTTCAAGCCGGACGTCGAGCAGCTGCTGTCCATTCTCACGGGCGTTGTCGCGAGCGGTGATTTGGAGGCAGTCGGCAAATGGGCCGAGGTGCTGTAGCACCTCTTGCCAGTGGACGAGCGGGCACACGATATCCTTGTCGCCCTTCGCGAGCGTTACAAAGGAGGCGAAAGCCTGAATGGACTCATCGAGATTCTTCAACGCCTCGAGAAACCGCCGCGGAAAGTCATAGAATTCCTCCGGCGCTGAGCTAGAGTGACCGCGGCTCCTGCCTGATCGAACAAAGAATACCTGGGAGGGTACGCGGTGCCGACAAATATCCAGGGACCTGGAATCTTTCTTGCGCAATTCGCCGGCGACCAGCCGCCGTTCAATTCGCTCGATGCGATCTGCGGCTGGGTCGCCGGCCTCGGTTACAAAGGGGTGCAGATCCCGTCCTGGGACGGACGGCTGTTCGACCTCGAAAAGGCCGCCGAGTCGCGCGGCTATTGCGACGAGGTCAAGGGCATTGCCGGCCAATATGGGCTTACCATAACGGAGATTTCGACCCATCTGCAGGGGCAGCTTGTGGCCGTTCATCCGGCCTATGACGAGGCCTTCGATGGCTTCGCGCCACCATCGCTCCATGGCAAGCCCAAGGAGCGACAGGCCTGGGCGGTCAACCAGCTGATGCTGGCGGCCAAGGCGTCCCGCAATCTCGGGCTCGACAGCCACGTCACCTTCTCCGGGGCGCTGGCCTGGCCCTTCGTCTATCCCTGGCCGCAGCGTCCGCCGGGACTGATCGAGACCGCCTTTGCCGAGCTTGCGGCAAGGTGGCGGCCGATCCTGGACGCATTCGATGGCGAGGGGGTGGATGTCTGCTACGAGCTTCATCCCGGCGAGGACATTTTCGACGGCGCGAGCTTCGAGCTGTTCCTCGATCAGCTGAACGGGCACGAGCGCTGCTGCATCAATTACGATCCATCGCATTTCGTGCTGATGCAGCTCGACTATCTGGCCTTCATCGACATCTATCACGAACGCATCAAGGCGTTCCACGTCAAGGATGCCGAGTTCAACCCGGATGGGCGGCAGGGCGTTTATTCCGGCTATCAGCCATGGCTCAAGCGCGCCGGCCGATTCCGTTCGCTTGGCGACGGGCAGGTCGATTTCATCGGCGTGTTCTCGCGCCTTTCGGCGACCGACTATGCCGGCTGGGCGGTGCTCGAATGGGAGTGCTGTCTGAAGCACCCCGAGCAGGGCGCGGCGGAGGGCGCGCCATTCATCGAGAGTCACCTCATCCGGGTGACCGACAGGGCCTTCGATGACTTCGCCGGTGGCGGCACCGATGCCGCCAAGGTGAGGCGGCTCCTCGGCCTGCAGCAGGGGCGGTGAGCCATGACCATCGAAGCCTCGAAGGCAGAAGGGCAGGGCCGGCAGATCCGGCTCGGCATGGTCGGCGGCGGACAGGGCGCGTTCATCGGCGCGGTCCACCGCATCGCGGCGCGGATGGACGACAATTACACGCTGGTCGCGGGTGCCCTGTCGGGCGATCCCGCCAGGGCGAAGGCATCGGGCGCCGAGCTCGGGCTCGACCCGGACCGCTCCTATGACAGCTACCAGGCGATGGCGGCGGCCGAAGGTCGCCGGCCCGACGGCATCGAGGCGGTGGCGGTCGTTACGCCCAACCACCTCCACCAGGCGGTCGCCCGCGAGTTCCTGAATCGAGGGATCCATGTGATCTGCGACAAGCCGCTGGCAGTGTCGGTGGAGGAGGCACGAAGCCTCCAGGATCTCGCCAGGAAGACCGGGCTGATCTTCGCCGTCACCTACAACTACTCCGGCTATCCGATGGTGCGGCAGGCCGAGGCCATGGTGGCGGCCGGCGAGCTCGGCGAGATCAGGGTGGTGCAGGTCGAGTATCCGCAAGGCTGGCTCGCAACCTGCCTCGAGGAGAGCGGGCAGAAGCAGGCGGTGTGGCGCACTGATCCGGCGCAGTCGGGCGCCGGCGGCGCGATCGGCGATATCGGCACCCACGCCTTTCAGCTCGCCGAGTTCGTGTCGCGCCTCGAGGTCAGCGAGATCTTGGCCGATCTGACGACCTTCGTTCCCGGTCGGCGGCTCGACGACAATGCCCAGATGCTCCTGCGCTTCGGCAACGGGGCGCGCGGCATGTTGTGGGCAAGCCAGGTGGCGGTCGGCTGCGAGAACGGCCTCAAGCTGCGCGTCTATGGCACCATGGGTGGCGTCGAATGGGCGCAGGAGAACCCCAACCTGCTCCTGTTCGCGCCGCACGGCGAGGCGCAGCGCCTGATCACGCGCGGCGGCGCCGGAGCGGGGCCGGCGGCCGCCCGGGTCACCCGCACGCCATTCGGCCATCCGGAGGGCTATCTCGAAGCCTTCGGCAACATCTATGCCGAGGTGGCGCGGGCCATCCGGGCGGCGCGGGAAGGCGGCAAGCCCGATCCCGACAGCCGATTTCCGACGGTCGATGACGGGGCACGCGGGGTAGCGTTCATCGCGGCGGCGGTGGAGTCGTCGAAGGCGGGCGGGAAGTGGGTGAAGATGGGCAGCAGGCAGTAGGGAAGAGCTCTGCTCACTGCCTATCTGCCTAATGCCTATTGCCTTTAATCTTCTTGTTTCAGACCCTTAACATCATGCACCAGCATCTATTGTGCACTGCATGACAAGTCCCTTGTCATGTTTAGTGGAATGGTACTTTACTAAACAAAGAACTAAACAGCGGGAATGACCCGCGGGTACCAGTGGGAGGAAAGGAATGACGAGCATCAAGATGATCGCCGGCATGCTGGCCGGTGTCGGCCTCATGGCGCTGAGCCAGGCCGGCAGCGCTCAGGCCAAGGAGCTGACGCTGTGCTGGGCGGCCTGGGATCCGGCCAATGCCCTGGTCGAGCTCTCGAAGGATTTCGAGACGAAGAACGGCGTGACCATGAAGTACGAGTTCGTGCCATGGCCGAACTTCGCCGACCGCATGCTGAATGAGCTCAATTCCGGCGGCAAGCTTTGCGATCTTCTGATCGGCGACTCCCAATGGATCGGCGGCTCGGCCGAGAATGGGTATTACGTCAAGCTCAATGATTTCTTCGACAAGGAAGGGATCAAGATGTCGGACTTCGCGCCGGCAACGGTCTATGCCTATTCGACATGGCCGAAGGGAAGCCCAAACTACTGGGCGCTGCCGGCGATGGGCGATGCCAATGGCTGGGTCTATCGCAAGGACTGGTTTGCCCGGCCGGAGCTCCAGAAGGAGTTCAAGGAGAAATATGGCCGCGATCTCGCACCGCCCAAGAACTGGGACGAGCTCCTGGACATCGCCAAGTTCTTCCAGGGCCGGGAGATCGACGGCAAGAAGGTCTATGGCGCTGCGATCTTCACCGAGCGGGCGTCGGAAGGCATCACCATGGGGGCGACCGAGGCGCTCTACTCCTATGGCTTCAAATACGAGAACACGCCGGGCAAGTACGACATGGAAGGCGCGGTGAACTCGCCGGATGCGGTCGCCGGTCTCGAGAAGTACAAGGAGCTCTACAAGTGCTGCACGCCGCCCGGCTATACCGACAGCTACATGGGTGAGAACCTCGACGCCTTCAAATCCGGCCAGGTCGCGATGATGATGAACTGGTTCGCCTTCTGGCCCGGCATGTACAAGGACGAGAATGTCGGCGGCGACAAGATCGGCTTCTTCGTCAATCCCGGTCAGAAGGTCGAGGCCTCGACATTGGGCGGGCAGGGCATGTCGGTGGTCGCCAACACCGACAACATGGAAGATGCGCTTGCCTATATCAAATGGTTCGCGCAACCGGATGTGCAGAAGAAGTGGTGGTCGCTCGGCGGCTACTCCTGCCACAATGCGGTGCTCAACGACCCGAGCTTCCCGAAGTCGCAGCCCTTTGCCGCCGACTTCCTGAAGGCGATGGCCGGCGTCAAGGACTTCTGGCAGGAACCCGCCTATGCCTCGCTGCTGCAGGCATCGCAGAAGCGTCTGCATGACTATGTGGTGGCCGACAAGGGCACGGCCAAGGAAGCGCTCGACAAGCTGATCGAAGACTGGACGGCGGTCTTCAAGGAAGAAGGCAAGATCCAGTAAGGCTCAGCCAACGACTGCCTCATCCGGCAATGCGGGGTGAGGCAGTAGGCAATAGGCAGTCGGCAGTCGCCTCATTTCCCTTCTCCCCGTGCTTGCGGGGAGAAGGCGTCGGTAGGGGCGGATGAGGGCTCTTCAACGTAGGTCACCATGGCAACCGCATTCGACAGGATGGCCGACACTGCCGCGAGGGCGACGCCTCCCGACCTCGCCCGGCGGATGCGTGGGCTCTCCGACACGGCCATTGCCTGGCTGTTCATCACCCCGACCATCGTGCTCCTGCTCGCCATCAACATCTTCCCGCTGATCTGGACGATCCAGCTCTCCTTCACCAATTACCGGGCCAACCGCCCCAATGCGCCGATCAAGAATGTCGGCCTCGACAATTACACGACCATCCTGTCGAACGCCGATATCTGGGCGGCGATGCAGGCGACGGCACATTTCGTGTTCTGGACCATCCTGCTGCAGACGCTGCTCGGCTTCGCGCTGGCGTGGCTGATCGATCGCAAATTCCGCGGCCACGCCTTCTGGACCACGGTGATCC
>JBKOZY010000055.1:0-6127 GCA_046726135.1 Pseudomonadota bacterium
ATCTTCGATTCGCCACGCTCAATATACAAGGCATCCGGTTCGACGTCCTTGGTGACGACGCTGCCGGCCGCGACGTAGGCGCCCTCCCCTACCCGCACCGGCGCCACCAGGGAAGCATTGGTGCCGATGAAGGCGCCAGCACCGATCTCGGTGAGACTCTTCTCGACGCCATTGTAGTTGCAGGTGATGGCGCCGGCCCCGACATTGGCGGCGGCCCCTACCCTGGCGTCGCCGACATAGGCGAGATGGTTGATCTTGGCTCCCTGTTCGATCACCGCCTGCTTGATCTCGACGAAATTGCCGATATGGACGTCGCGCTCCAGCACCGCCCCCGGCCGCAGGCGGGCGAAGGGGCCGACGATGGCCGCCTCGGCGATGGTGGAGCGCTCAATGTGACAGAAACTCCTGATCCACGCCCGATCGGCGACCCTGACCCCCGTTCCGAACACGACATTCGGCTCGACGACCACATCCTTGCCAAGCTCGGTGTCCACTGACAGGAATACTGTCTCCGGTGCAACCAGGGTCGCGCCATTGAGCATGGCCGCGTGGCGCAACCTATGCTGGAAGGCGGCTTCGATGGCGGCGAGCTGAATCCGGTTGTTGACGCCAAGGACCTCGGTTTCCGGGCATTCGCGAAAGGCGAGCTTCGCTCCCTGGCCGGCGACCAGACCGGGCAGATCGGTCAGGTAGAACTCACCCTTGGCGTTGTTGCTGCCGATTTTCGGCAGCAATTTCCATAGAAGCTCGGAATCGATCGCCATCACGCCGGAATTGCACAGATTGATGGCGCGCTCCTCGGGCGTTGCATCAAGCTCCTCGCGAATGCCCGAGAAGTTGCCGTCCCGCTCGATGATCAGGCGGCCATAGCCGGTCGGGTCTGTCGCCCGGAAGCCGAGGACAGCCAATGGTTGTCCTGTGGTCACGGCTTCAGTCAAATCGCGCAGCGTGCCGGAAGAGATCAGCGGAACATCGCCATAGAGCACAAGCACCTTGCCTGCGAAATCAGCGAGATAGGGTGCGGCCATCGACACGGCATGGGCGGTGCCGTGGCGCTCGGCCTGGATGACGGTCTGGGCTTCCTTGAAGTATTTCCGGCTCTCATCAGCGACTTCCGGCATATCGGGTCCGGAAACCACCACGAGGCGCGCCGGCGCGAGAGCAGCCGCAGTGTTGAGAACGTGACCGAGCAAGCTGCGACCGGCCACCTGATGCATGACCTTGGGAAGGTTGGACAGCATCCGCGTTCCCTTGCCGGCAGCAAGAACGATCAATCCCAGATCCGCCATTCCGTGAGCCCTCGCTCCGCCTATCAGCGAGATGCTACATATGGCCATCAGGGCATGTTCAGCAAGACGCCAGCTCGCAGGGAATCACCACCGGACGTGCCGCCACCCCTTCACCGCAATGGCGGTGCGGGGCCAGGGCGGCGCTCAACGGGCAATGGTGCCGGCAGGAAGCTGTCTCGCGACCCGCTGTCGGCTGAGGCAATTGTCGCCTTGGTGACCGGCTCGGCGCTGCTTCTCGCATTGGCAACGGCAGCCGTGTTGGTCGGGGACGGCGGTTCCGGACCGTCAACCGTGCCGGCGCCGGCACTCGGCGAGGCGCCGGCCCGGCCGCCAGCCGCGCCGCAAGCCATCGAGCCTCGCTTCCCGGCGGATCTGCAGGAGCAGCCTTTGGTCCAGGACGAGGCGAAGGCGCCGAGAGAGCAGAAGCCGTTCCCTGCCCCGGTTGCACCTTCCGTCGACCTCCTCGGACCAGTTCCGGCGGACATGCGCTTTGCGGTCTATCTCGCCAGCTTCTCGAGTGAAGAGCAGGCGCAAGCCGGATGGGAGATCCTCGAGCGACGCTACCGACGTCCCCTGTCCGGCTTGAGCCCGCTGGTGCGACCCGGCAAATCCAAACAGGGCGCCGCCGTGTTCCAGCTCTTTGCCGGACCGTTCGTGTCGCTGCTGGACGCCGCCCAGCGCTGCGCCGCGCTGTCGATCGCGACGGCGAACTGCAAGCCCGCCGACCTGTTGCAGGCTGGCGAGGGAGCGGGATCATGGGATTGAGCCCCTGGGGGCTGGCAGAGACCGGGCAGCGCTATTGACCGGTTGCCCAGCCGACCGTAAGAAGGCCTCGCCCAAGCTCCAATCAATCGAGCCCGTAGCTCAGCCGGTAGAGCAACTGACTTTTAATCAGTAGGTCTCGGGTTCGAATCCCGACGGGCTCACCAACAAAATCAATAATTTAGCTGCTTATCCCATACGGGTTTTTCGGATCAGTAAGCACATAGTAAGAACGAGAAGCCCTATTCTGCGCGCTTGTACTAAAGAAGTCCGCAAGTTGGTTCTGGTGGACCGCTTACCAGGGATTAGCCCGTCGGGCTTGTAGTCCGAGTGTTCCCGAGCGGGCGCATTTCATTCTTTGGCCGCTATCTCTCTCGGGAATGTACCCGTTCGGTCACTTTCTCGCTTCTAATAATTGTCCTCACAAATGTTCCCAAGCGGGTACATTTTAATTGAATTTTAAGTCCTCAAGCACAATATTCCCGCTCGGGAACATATGAGTCATCTTATGATGGACAACGACGAGAGCATGGTTGACCGACGGGCTTCCGAGGCAGCATCGGCCTTCGCCTCTCTAATCCGTAATCGCCGGAAAGCGCTAAAAATGCGCCAGGATCAGCTTGCCTTGGCGACCGGTGTCGGCCGCAGGTTTTTGATTGACCTAGAAGCCGGCAAGCCGTCCTGCCAGCTTGGGCGAAGCCTGTTGGTGGCTGAATCGCTCGGCCTTAAGCCCACCGACTTTCTCGGATCCGGCGACCCGACTACGCAGGAACTGCCCGATCTTCCTGAAGAGGTGGAGGAGCCGGGATGACCACTCTACGCGTCTACTTTGAGCAGCGGCTTGTCGGCACGATTGATGTCGATAAGAGGGGACCCGGCTTCACGTATGACTCCAGCTGGATCGAATTGCGAGGTGCGTTTCCTATCTCGATAACGATGCCGTTGAAATCGGCGCGCATCTCTCCCGACACTTTCTTGCCTTGGGCTGCAAATTTGCTCCCAGAAAGCGAGCAGCTGCGCACCCTCGGACAGCTCCTCGGGATGGCACGGGGCGATGTAATCGGTCTGCTGTCTGCAATCGGCGGCGACACTGCGGGCGCACTCTCAATTGGCCAACCTGGGCGAACTGCTTCAGTTCAATGGCGACCGGTGGATGGCCCTGCAAGCCTTGAGAGTATCATAGAGGAACTGCCGAATAAGCCATTCCTCGTCGGCGAAGAAGGTGTCTCGATGTCCCTAGCCGGGGCGCAGACGAAGCTTGCAGTTGCTGTGGACGATACAGACCGCGTCTGCATTCCGATGAACGGCTCGCCATCGACACATATTCTCAAGCCGGACGCGCCACGCCTTTGGGGTAGCGTTCAGAACGAGGCGTTCTGCCTCACCTTGGCAAGGCGCATGAAAATCCCTACGCCGAAAATCACCACCGGCCAAGCTGGCAAACGAACCTATTTACTTGCGCAGAGATACGATAGAGCAAATATCGGCTACCGTTGGCGTCGCTTGCACCAGGAGGACTACTGCCAGGCGCTCGGAAAGCCGCCATCCGCAAAGTACGAGTCCAATCAGACAGGAATTGGCGGGCCGACACTGAAGGACATGTTTGAAGTAACGCGGCGTTACATGCCTCCAACGGACATTGTCCGTTTGGTAGACATGGTTGTGTTCAATATTCTGGCCTGCAACACTGACGCACATGCCAAGAACTACTCGATCATGATCCGCGGAAACGGTGTGTCACTTGCACCGATGTATGATGTCATGTGCGGCGAAGTTTGGGAAAACATCACGAAGAACCTCGCCCAGAAAATCGCGGGCAAGAGCCGGGGCGATTACCTAAAGGGGAGGCACTGGCAACGATTCGCGCGCGAATGCGGCCTCAATCCTAAGCAGGTTGTTGACCGCGTCGGCATGCTTGCAAGGAGCGCGATCGCAGAAGCAGGAGGGGCTGAATCCGAGGTGGCTGCGATGCCAGCGGGAGGCCACGCAATTCTAGGCCAGGCGCGGCAGTCGGTCGAACGACGGGCTCGTGCGCTCCTTATGCAACTGCAAGAACTGGAAGACGAACGAGTTGCCGAAACTGTCGATGACGAAGGCGCCGGGGGTTGAGAGGAAGAAGCGGATGAAGCGGCCCGCCTAAACTCTCACCCGCCGCGTCCGTCCGGCGCTCGATTGAGAGCTCGAAGAGGAGGAGGAAACTGCTGTTACGGTTGCGCCGGCATGAGGTGCGGCGACTTCAGCTCCACCTAGGGTGTCGTTCAACTATTGGTCCGGCGCCTTCTGCACGCATTGGGCTTGGCCGTGGAGGTTCGAGTCCTCTCGACCGGACCAGCCTTGGGATCACCCGCAGCTCGGCGTGCCCGCGGCCATTTCCTAATACTTGTTCTGAAGGAGCTCGGGGAGCCTGGCGATCGCCTTGGCCACCCGGCGGGCCTCATCCCAGGTCAGGTAATTGGGCATCTTGGGCACCTGGTGGTCTTCCTTGGCATAGACGGAGGCGAGCCAGTGACCATGATCGTTCTTGACGCGATAGCCGCCTTCGACCTTCTCAAGCCGTCCAGGGCGCTGGCAGCCGTCGCTTCTTCATACCTATCCCCTAGCCGATTAGCCGGAAGCCGCAATCGACCACGCCGACAGGGCGGCGAGCGGATTACGCGGATGGCAGATCGAGGCCGTGCGCAGCCAAATCCAAATAACGGTCTGCCCCTCTGCGGAATGGCGAGAGATGTGCCCCTGTCCGTGTGTGTCCTCCAACAGCACAAAGCTGTGGGGGGATCGGGCCTAGGGCCAAAGTTTTTCTCGGCTGATGTCGAGATGCTTGAGGTCGACATCGTTAACCCCACCCCCATCGTCCTTTCGTCGCAGTCCCGTTCCTCATCGGCGGGGGGGCCGCCGAGCAGAGGGCAGCTGGGCGAGCGTTTGGGGCACTCGGGCCTAGAGCGGAAGTGATCTTCGGCATTGAGCCCACCCATGGTCATCGAGGTGATGGAACGATCCGTCCCGGCGGCCCAGGCAACCCTCCGCATGTGCCCCGGCTCACGCATCGGGCGAGAATAGAGGCTTTCCCAGCCCCCCTGCAAACCCGCATACGCCACCCCTTGGCCAAATGCCGCCGGATGCCTAGGTGACCGGTGTCGCATGTTCAGGTACGGCAAACGAAGGACCGAGCCCAATGATCGATCTCTATTACTGGCCGACGCCCAACGGCAAGAAAGTCACCATTCTCCTCGAAGAGTGCGGCCTTCCATACAACATCATCCCGCTCGATATCGGGCGTGGCGACCAGTTCAAGGATGAGTTCCTCAAGCTCAATCCCAATCACCGCATGCCAGTGATCATGGATCGCGAGCCGAAAGGCGGCGGCGCACCGATCAGCGTTTTCGAGTCCGGCGCCATCATGATGTACATCGCCGAGAAGGCGGGGCGCTTCTGGCCGCAGGACCTGCGAGGCAAGTACGAGGTCACCCAGTGGATCATGTGGCAGATGGCCAACCAGGGGCCAAAGCTTGGCGAATGCGGTCATTTCCGCCGCCTCGGCGACACGGAGGGCGACCAATCCTACGCCGTGCGCCGCTTCACCGACGAGGCCAACCGCCTCTACGGCGTGCTCAATAATAGCCTCGTCGACCGGCAATATCTCGCGGGCGACGAATATACCATCGCCGACATGATCGCCTATCCATGGACCGTCAATTGGCAGGGCCAGGGGCAGGACATCGAGGAGTTCAAATATTTCGAGCGCTGGTTCGAAGAGATCGGGAAACGCCCCGCCGTGCAGCGCGGCCTCGCGGTCGGCAAGGATCTCTCTACCGATCAGAGCAAGCTCTCGCGCGAAGAGCAGGCGAACATCCGTAAGATCCTCTACAACCAGCGCGCCATTCCGGTGAAGGCGGCGTAGCGCTTGCTCGCGTCGCCTCCTAGGGCAATGCGGCTCCATCGCGGCGAGACGCGCGAGCAGGCGCTCGGACGACATGGCATCGATGAGTGGCGAAAAGCAAGGAACGAACTCAAGGAACTGAAAAGGATCGCCAAAGCAATGTTTGTTCTAAGCAGCTTGAAGAAGCATGGTTTGAGGC
>JBKOZY010000056.1:0-6706 GCA_046726135.1 Pseudomonadota bacterium
CTGCTGTTCGTCCCCGCCCTCTATGCCCTGTGGAACCGCCGCAGCTTGAGGGAGCAGGAGGTGCTCAAAACCACCCCGAGCCTCCTCTTTCCGTTTCCCGGCCGGCAGGCAAAGGCGCCGGAGGATGAGGGACTTCTCGAAGCGGCCCGATGAAGGAAGCAGGCGTCAGGCAATCGGCAGTGATCGGCGCGCTTCCCGGCTGTCACTGGCTACTGCCCAGTGCCTAATGCCTTTTTTGTGACGCCATTGCGGGCCGGTCCCTTATGATTTAGGACCAATATGATGAGCATTGCCCAAGAATCGGCCGAGCTTCGCGAGCGGGAGACGCGGGCACGAATCGTCCGCGCGGCGGAATCCCTTTTCCATCGCTACGGTTATCAGAAGACCACGGTCGCCGACATCGCGCGGGAGCTGGGCATGAGCTCGGCCAATGTCTACCGCTTCTTCGAATCGAAAAAGGCGATCAACGAGGCCGTGGCTCTCACCCTGACCGGCGAGGTCGAGGCGGAGGCGCGCCGCAATGCTGCCGCTCAAGGCCCGGTTGCCGAGCGGCTGCGCAAGCTCCTCACCGACATGCACAGCATGAACGCCGAGCGCTATCTGCGCGATCTCAAGATGCACGAAATGGTTGCAGTGGCAATCACCGAGAGCTGGCCGATAATTCGGCAGCATCTCGAGACCATTCATGGCATCCTCACCGGTCTGATACGGGAGGGAATCGCGCGCGGCGAATTTCGCGACAGCGATCCGGTCATGTCTGCCCATTGCGTGCAGGCCGCCATGGTCCGGTTTTGCCATCCGCGATTGATGGTGGAGTGTGCGGGGATGCCACATCCGACGCTCGACGAGATGGTCGATTTCCTGCTTCTGAGCCTGGCCAGGCCGAAGCCGGAAGGGCAGGGGGCATGAATCAGAACGTTCCGGATTCAGCGTTCTGGAACACGCACCCGCACGGGCAGCTACGGGTCGTGGTGTGGTGCGGCAACTACAACTACGTCAAGGATGGCGCCGTCGTCGCCCTCAATCGCCTGGTGCAGCACCTCGAATCGAAATCGGTACCGGTGATGGTGGTGGCACCGCTGCCCGGCGAGCCGGTGTTCGAATCCTATGGGACCGTCACGCCCGTCCCGTCGGTGCCGATTCCCGGGCGTAGCGAGTACCGGCTGACGCTCGGCATCCCGCGCGCCGTCCGCGACAAGATCGCCGACTTCCGCCCGACGCTGTTTCACGTCGCCTCGCCGGATCCGCTGGGCCTTGCGGCGGTGCGGCTGGCGCGGAAATGGCAGGTCCCCTGCGTCGCCTCCTATCATTCGCGTCACGACATATACAGCCATTATTACGGCGTCGGCTTCCTGGCAGGGCCCTGGCAGCGCTATTTGCGCTGGCTCTATTCCTCCTGCCGTCAGCTCTATGCGCCGTCTGAGGAGGTCGTCGATCTTCTTCGCGCCGAGCGGATCGGCAACGATGTCCGCCTGTGGACCCGCGGTGTCGATCTCGATCGCTTCAATCCCGGTCGCCGGTCGCTCGAATGGCGCCGCGCCATGGGCTTCGGCGATGACGAGGTGGTGGTGGCCTTCATCAGCCGGCTGGTCGCCGAGAAGAATCTCGGACTTGTCCAGGAGGTCTTCCAGCTCCTCGAGCAGCGCGGCGTGCCGCATCGCCAGCTTTTCGTCGGCGAGGGACCGGAGCGCCCCAAGCTGCGGACCAAGTTGCCGAACGCGGTGTTCACCGGCTTTCTCGACGGCGACGCCTTGTCGAGTGCCTATGCCTCGGCCGATGTGTTCTTCTTCCCGAGCGTCACCGAGACTTTCGGCATCGTGACGCTCGAGGCCATGGCATCGGGGCTTCCGGCGGTTTGCGCCAATGCCACCGGCAGCGCCTCGCTGGTGCTGCCGGGCGAGACCGGCTACCTGATCGAGGATGGGGAGAAGCCGGCCTTTGCCGATGCCATCACCCGCCTGGTGGAGGATGCCGGCCTGCGCCGCCGCATGGGCGAGAACGCGGTGGCCCGCAGCCGCGACTATAGCTGGCGGCGGGCGATGGAGACCCTCGAAGGCTATTACTACGAAGTGCTCGCCACCGCCCGCAGCACCTCGACATAGCGCGCCGCGATCTCGTCCCAGGAAAAACGCTGCCGGGTGAATTGCGATGCCGCCAGGCCAAGCGCGAACAGGCGGTCGCGATCCTGTTCGAGCCGGACGATCTCGGCCGCAAAACCTTGCGCATCGCGGCTTTCCACCAGGAAGCCGTTTTCGCCATGGGTGACGGCATCCGCGATGCCCTCGAGCCGCGCCGCCACCGAGGTCATGCCGTTGAGCCCGGCTTCCAGCAGCACCACGCCGAATCCTTCGATATCGCCTTCGACCGGAATGTTCGGCATGACGAAAAGGTCGGCCCCGCGATAGAGATTGGTGACCTGCTCGTCGCTCAGCAGCCCGAGTCGCCGGACCCGGCTGCCAAGGCCATGGCGGGCTGCTGCCGCTTCGATTGCCGGACCCTCGGGTCCATCGCCGGCCAGCCAGAAGTGAACATGCGGTGGCAGGAGCGGCATGACATTGTCGACGAACCAGGCATGGCCCTTGCGGCGAATCTGCCGGCCGGTGGTGCACAGCACCAGGGCCTCCGGCGCCAGCGCGGCTGCCGCCTCGGGGAAGGTGCGGGCGAGAATGGCGCGCCGCTCCTCGCGACGCGGCGGCGCGGGGTAGCGCGAAAGGTCGATGCCGTTGTTGATGACATGGAGCCGCTCTGCCGGCAGCCCGCGCTCAAGCACCCGTGCGCCGGTTGCCCGGCTCACCGGAAACACCGCATCGAGTGTGGCGAACATGCGGCGAACCAGCAGCTGATAGGGTGCGACATCCATGATCACGTCATGGCCATGACAGATCGTGGCCATCGGCACGCTGCGCGCCAGCAGCGGCTTGATGAGGACGCTCATCCAGCCGGACGCCATGGCTGAGAAAAGCACCGCATCGACCCGTCCCGATCGGCACAGCTGGAAGATTCGGGTCAGGGCGAAGCTGTAGAAGGGCACCGCCTTGATCGCCATGCCGACCCCGGCGGTGTGTAGAATCAGCGTGTCGATCTCGAGATCGTCGCGCCTTTTGAGGGCCGCCAGCAGGTCGATTCCGACGCGCTGCATGCCGCCGACCTTGGACAGAGGCCGGTTTTTCGGGGGAAAGCAATGTGCGACGAAGAGCAGGCGCAAGAGCGGTTGAGCGGCAAGGTTGCTTGGCTAGAATGCAAAATCTAGGTAGACGGTGATTGGGGGACGCGCAAGCGGGCGCGTTCGGGATCTTCGGAGGGGTGGATGGCGCTGGTCACAGAGGTTGACGAGGTCGGCCGCGCTCAGCCCGTGGGCGAGTTCGTGCACACGGACGCCATGATTTCCCACCGCGTCCGCGCCAAGCAGCTTCTCAAGAGCCATCCCGAGGCGCGGGCCCTGATCGGCCGCAATCCCTGGACCCTTGGCCTCATCGTCGCCACCACGGTCCTGCAATTCGCCATTGCCTTCGCTGTCAAGGACGCCCCCTGGTGGCTGGTGCTGATCCTCGCCTATGCGATCGGCGCTTTTGCCAATCACGCCCTGTTCGTGATGGTCCATGAATGCACCCACCGGCTGGTGTTCAGGAGCCTTGCCGCCAACCGGCTGGCGGGGATTCTGTGCAACGTGGCCCAGCTCGTGCCGAGCTTCACCTCCTTCGAGCGCCACCATCTGCGCCATCACACCTATCTCGGGGTGCCGGGCTACGATCCCGACCTGCCGCCGGATTGGGAGATCACCCTGTTCAACCGCGGGCCGGTGGGGCGGGCGGCCTGGATCTTCCTCATGCCGTTCCTGCAGGCGCTGCGCCCGCTGGTCATGAAGGGCGGCAACGTTCTCGATTTCTGGATCGTGTTCAATGTTCTGGCCGTCTTCGCCATCGACATCGTCATCTACTTCACCATGGGCGGCATGGCGCTGCTCTATCTCGCGCTCTCAACGCTGTTCTCGATCGGCGGTCTCCACCCGATCAGCGCCCGCTGGATCCAGGAGCACTTCCTGATCGGCGAGGAGCAGGAGACCACCAGCTATTACGGGGTCTGCAACGCGCTCGACCTCAATATGGGCTACCACAACGAGCATCACGACCTTCCGACCGTGCCATGGAATCGCCTGCCGGAGCTGACCCGCATCGCGCCGGAGTTCTATGAGACGCTGGCGACCCACGGTTCCTACACCCGCCTGCTGTGGAGCTTCGTTGTCGAGGGCTCGCCGGCGATCAACGCCCGGCTCGTGCGGCTTGTCGAGGATGCCCGGTCGGGGGCGACCAGGACCTGAAGCATCATGCTCTTGATGCGGTGGGTGCGTCTTGCCGGGGCGCTGATCATCTGCGCCCTTGGCGGCTATGTCTTCACCCTCATCAAGGCGCCGGCGCCGTGGCTTGCCGGCTCGATGCTGGCCACCCTGCCGCTGCTGGCGGCCGGTGCCCGCTTCGAGATCCCTTGGATCTTGCGCGACGCGGTCTTCCTGCTGCTCGGCACCCAGATCGGCGCTGCGGTCAATTGGGAGACCGTCGCCAGCATGGGCAAATGGCCGCTGAGCCTGGTGTTTCTCGCGCTCACCGTCACCGCGATCATCGTCAGCGGCATGTCGTTCTTCCGCCGCGGTCACGGCTGGGACGAGCCGACTGCCTTCTTCGCCGCGGTTCCCGGCGCCCTGTCGCTGGTCCTTCTGGTGGCGATGAAGGCGCGCGCCGACATGGCGCGTGTCACCGTCGTCCAATCGTTCCGCCTGGTCTTCCTGGTGGCCGCCCTGCCATTGCTGATCGGCGGTCTCGGGCCGGCTGGCAGCACCGATCACCCCGCGCTGGTCAATGGCAGCGGCGCCCTTGATACCGCGATCGCGATTGCCGCCGGCACCGCCGTCGGATCGCTCTTCGCCTGGCTCCAAGTCCCGGCCGGCCTGATGCTCGGGGCAGCGCTTGCCAATGCCGTGCTGCACCTTTCGGGTATCGTCGAGGGTGCCTTGCCGATGGCCTTGATGACTCCCGCCTATGTGGTCCTCGGGGCGGCCATCGGCGTTCGCTTTGCCGGCGTCCGCGCTGCCGACATCATGGGTACCCTGTGGGTCGGCTTCGGTGGTTTCCTCCTGTCGCTCGCCATTGCGCTGGTCGGTGCGGCGGCCGCGAGCCGGATCGCCGGGGTTCCGCTGGCCGACGCACTTGTCGCCTTTGCTCCGGGCGGTCTCGAGGCCATGTCTGCCCTTGGCATCGCGCTCGGCCTCGACCCCGCCTATGTCGGCGCGCACCAGATCGCGCGCTATCTGGGCCTGAGCATCGCGCTGCCGGTCGTCACCGGCCTTTTCGCCAAGCACTGGCTCAGAAACCAAAACCCAGATTGACCCCGCCATAGGGCGTTACCGCCGCGCCATGGGCATCTCGTTCGAGGCCGAGCTCGCCGCCGAGAAACAGCTCCTGCACCACCGGCAGCACGACGCGGTAGCCGCTGGTGAAGACGCCGGCGCGAAAGCCGCTCGCAGCGGGTGCCCCCTCACTTGCCGCCAGCACCCCGAGCTTCCAGCAGTCGTCAAGCCACAGCCATGGGCGAACCTCCGTCCAGACCTCGCCATAGGCCGGCCGCAGCATGGCGAGCGCCGAGATCCCGCCCCGGCCGACCATCGTTTCGAATGCCGCCGAGACGACCGGCGAGAGTTGCTTCCGGTCGGCCTCCTCCCGTATTTCCACCCCGGCCAGCACCTCGCCGCTGGTTTCGCGCTGCCCGAACGACCAGCCGCCTTCGATCGCCGCCGAATTGTCGCCCTGGCTTTCGGCGAGAAAGGCGCGGAGCCGCGGCCCGGCGGTGTCGATGCCGCCGAGCGGTGCGCTGGTGACCGCCTGCCACGCGCCGAGGCCGCGCGAATCGAGGCCGCCGCCGGCCGACAGCCAGAATTCGCCTGCCAAGGCGCCGGACATCGGGGAGCTGAGGAGAAAGGCGGCGAGTGCAAGGAGCCGTGCGGACATGAACTGCATCAGACATCAACTGGAGATTGTAAATTCCTCGATTTTTGCACCGGATGCAATATGGTCGACGCATGGGGTAGTTTCGGGCCATGAAGCCAACTGACGATCGCTCCTTCGAGGACTCGCTGCGCCGCGCCCGGCTGGCGCAATCGGCCCATTTCGACGCGCTCGCGGACATCAAGGATGCCCAGACCCTGAGGCTTCAGGCTCTGCGTGACGACCTTGCCCCGGTTGTCGACGGCAACGCCCGGCTGAAGGAATTCGTCGACCTGGCGCTGATCCCCGGCGATCCGCCGAAATTATGGATCGACCTCGTCACCTATGTCGTGATGGCGCCCGATCCGCGCACCTACTGCCTGATCCAGGATCGCTCCACCGGGCATGAGTCGCTGTTTTCGTCGCGCGAGCGACCAGAAATGGCGAAGTATATTGGCGAGCGCATCGCCCACCGTCTTGTCGAGCGCGAACGAATGTTGCAGCCAGGCAACAATCGTCAACTAATCGTCGGACACTCATCGGCAGCACTTCTGCTGGCATGGTTGTCCGGGTTCTGTTTGGGGGCCGTTCTGTTGCTGATTTTACTGGTCCTTCTCGCAAACCCGCAGTGAACCTGGTTTTCCAGCGTTATATTTTGAAACACCAATTGATTTTGCCCCCCCAACTGCGACTGTTAGCAATGAATTCACACCTGACGCAGGTCCACACTG
>JBKOZY010000057.1:0-4561 GCA_046726135.1 Pseudomonadota bacterium
GTTCTGAGCGTCGTCGCGCTGCGCCAGCTGATGGGGTAGGCAGTAGGCAGTAGGCAGTAGGCGATAGTGAAGAGCACCGATCACTGCCTATTGCCTAATGCCTACTGCCTGGATTTGCTGTTCGCCAAGTTATTCGCTAATTGCCCGACAGGCGTTATCCAGCCAGCGCCGCTCGGCCTCGTTGAGGAACGGGCCGATCTCTCGATGCACCCGTTGATGATAGGCATTGAGCCAGTCCCGCTCGCCCTGATCGAGCAGCGCCGGCGCCACCAGCCTGAGGTCGATCGGCACCAGCGTCAGCGTCTCGAAGCCGAGCATCGGCCGCTCGCCGCCGGCGATCGTCTCGGGCTCGGTGACCATGATGAGGTTCTCGATGCGAATGCCGAATGCGCCTTCCTTGTAATAGCCGGGCTCATTCGACAGGATCATCCCCGGTTCGAGCACCATTCGGTCGTTCTTGGAGAGCCGCGCTGGCCCCTCATGGACCGACAGATAGCTGCCGACGCCATGCCCCGTTCCATGATCGTAATCGAGACCTGCCGACCATAATGCCGTCCGGGCGAAGGCATCGATATGGCCGCCCATCGTCCCCTTGGGAAAGCGCAGGCGCGAAATCGCGATGAGGCCGCGCAGCACCCGGGTGAACCGGTCGCGCATCTCCTCGCTCGGCGTGCCAACGATCACCGTGCGCGTCACGTCCGTCGTGCCGTCCTCATATTGCGCGCCCGAGTCGATGAGGAAGATCTCCGCCGTCCGGATCGGGCGGTTCGATGTCGTCGACACCCGGTAATGCGGGATGGCGGCATGCTCGCCGGCGCCGGCGATGCTGTCGAACGACACATCCTTGAGGACGCCGGTGTCGCGGCGGAAGCGCTCGAGCGCAGTGACGGCCGCGATCTCGTCGAGCGAGCCGCTGCCGGCCTCCTCGTCGAACCAATGCAGGAACCGCGCCATGGCAACGCCGTCGCGCCGATGGGCCGAGCGGGCCCCCTCGCGCTCCGTCGGGTTCTTGCGCGCTTTGGGCAGCACGCACGGATCCTTGCCCTTGACGAGGTGCGCCCCCGACCTCTGGAGGGTGGAGATGATGGCATCGGACGCCCATTCGGGATCGACCAGCACCGATGCCCGCTCCGCGCCGAGCTTGGTCAACGCCGCCGTCAGCTCCGCCGGCCGCTGGACATCCGCGACGCCGGCGAGATGGGCCGCCACGTCCTCGGGCAGCCGCGACGGCTCGATGAACAGCTGAGGTCGTCCCTTGCGCTTCACGATCGCATGGGCCAGCACGACCGGCGTGTGGGGTACGTCATGGCCGCGGATGTTCAATAGCCAGGCGACCGAGTCGGGCAGCGTCAGCACCGTGGCATCGGCCTTGGCCTTGGCAAGCTCGCCGGCGATATCGGCGATCTTCTCGGCTGCTTTTCGCCCGGAGAACTGCGCCGGATGAGCCACCACCGGCGCATCGCTCTTGGCCGGCCGGTCGCGCCACAGGCTGTCGACCAGATTGGGCTCGACCGCCCGCAGCGTCGCCCCACGCTCCTCGCAGGCCTTGCGCAGCCGCTCGGCGGCATCGGCGGTGATCAGCCAGGGGTCGTAGCCCAGCGCGCTGCCGGTCGCGAGGTTCTTGGCCACCCACTGATGCGGCGGCTCCTCGACCGAATGGACGATGGTGATGAAGGCGGGATCGACCTGCTGCCTGGCCTGGATCGTGTAGCGCCCGTCGGCGAACAGGATGGCCTGGTCCTGGGTGACCAGGCATGAGCCCGCTGAGCCGCTGAAGCCGGTGAGCCACCGGAGCCTCTCGGAGCCAGGAGCGACATACTCCCCCTGAAACTCGTCGGCGCGCGGCACGATATAGGCGTCGATGCCCATTTCGAGCATTTTTTGGCGAAGTCCAGCAATGCGCTCGCGCGAAAGCTGTGGTTCGGCAGTGTCGTCGAAGGACTGGAACATGGCTTTGATTTTTAGGCGCTTCCGCGTGCCTCGGCAATGGCGCCATCAGTCCATGCTGCGCCGCAATATCGCTACGTCATGATTAACTTACTTCGCTATGCGTCAACCGCATGAAGACTCATTACGGTCACTCGGGTTCGTCAAATATCGGTCATCATCATTTCATGAATAAATGCGCTTTCATGCTGCCTTAATCGTCATTAACAGAGGATGAACAAACCCATAACAATTGTGCATGGCTGCGGTGTTTCACCATCGCTGGTGGGCCGCCAAATCGAACGTATATAGGTGTCATGGAATTGTGCGGCGCAGCAATAGGGATCGCCGCGAAGTGCATGGAGAGGACCAATGTCGAGCATCATCAACACCACCGAGAGCGCCCGCGTCAGCCTGCGCGCTTTCCCCGAGATCGTCACCCGGGTCGCCGGAAGCGTCGGCCGTTTCTTCACCCTGTCCCGCGCCGAGCGCGAGCTCGAGGGCCTGGATGACCGCCTGCTGGCCGATATCGGCCTGCGACGGAGCGAGATCCACCGCATGGTCTGGGGCGGGCGCCACGTCCGCTAGGCCTTGAGCCGACGGCTTGGAGCACCAGCGTGCTCCAGCCATCGATTCTGATCCGCCGGATCAGCCGGAACCCATGGCCGCGATAGGCGGCCGTCACCCAGCGTTCCTGATCGACCTGCAGGCCGGAGAGCACCACGGTGCCTCCGGCCGCACTCGATGTGCGGAGCTGCCCCGCCAGGCTTACCAGCGGCCGCGCCAGGATATTGGCCAGGATCAATTGATAGGGCGCATGCGCCCGGATCGCCTGCGCACCGGCTCCCGCGGCGCGCCAGGCGGTCACCCGCGCGCCATTCAGCCGGGCATTGTCGCGCGTCACCCGCACCGCCTCGGGATCGATATCGCTCGCCGACACCAGAGCATGGCTGGCCAGCGCCGCGGCGATTGCCAGCACCCCGGTCCCGCTGCCGACATCGAGCACGCGTCGCGGCCGCCCTTGCTTGAGGATGGCGTCGAGCGCGATCAGGCAGCCGAGCGTCGTCCCGTGATGGCCGGTGCCGAACGCCGTGCCGGCATCGATCTCGATGGCCACGCTGGCCGGCGGGTGGCGGCCGCGATCATGGCTGCCATGGACGAGAAAGCGCCCCGCTTTGACCGGCGTGAGCCGCTCAAGCGTCGCGCGGACCCAATCGACCTCCGGCAGTGTCACCGCGGCAAGCGCCGCCGCATCGAGCCCTGCCGCCTCCAGCCCGTGCGCCAGATCGCTTTCATCCGGCGGCGTGGTGAAGATCGCCTCGACCGTCCACCAATCGGCCTTGGCATCGCCTTGCAGCACCGTGACCGCATCGGCCGGCGGCCACAGCAGCGATTCGAGCAGGGTGGCAAGCGTTGCGGCGGCATGCCTGTCCAATGGCCGCGATCTGAGAACCACCGGGGTGGGGGAAATCGTGTTCATTGCGTCAGGTCGGCGTCATACCACCGGCGCGACAGGCGCGACAGGGTGCCGTCGCGATGCATCTCGCCGATGATCTGCCGAAGCCGCGCGTTGAGTTCGGGATCGCCCTTGTCGATGGCGACCGCCAGCGGCTCGAGAAACAGCGGTCCGCCGATGATCTTCAGCGGATAGCCGTTTCGGATCGACGCGAGCACCGTCGGCATCGCCGTGATCACCGCATCGAGCTTGACGCCATCGCCGAGCTTCAGATCATCGAGCGCCAGCTGGTCGGTCGCATAGCAATGGATGCGCGGCTCGGCGATCAGATAGTCGAACTCCACCGCCCCCGGCACATCGATTGCCAGGTTCCGCTTCAGATAGTTGTCATAGGTGGTGGCGATCCCCACCCCGATCGCCTTGCCCGAAGCGAGCTCGGGTGACGTGATGTCACGATTGTCGATATGAACGGCAAGCGAGGCAGGGGTGTTGTAATAGACAGCCGGAAATTCCAGATGCTTGCTTCTTTCGCGGGTCGGGCTCATTGAACCGACCGAAATATCCCACCTGTTCTGCCAGTTCCCGGCCGTGATCACGTCCCAGCCCGGAGTGACGAATTTGAGTTGCACGCCGAGCCGCCGGGCAATCTCGCGGCCGACATCGATATCGAAGCCTTCGAAATCGCCGGTGCCGGTTAGCTTCGACTGGGGCGGGTATTCGGGATCGGTCGCCATGACCATTTCCCGTTTCTCCATGATGCGATCGAGCACCGGCCCTGCCGCGGCAGCACCGACGACACTCACCAGGGTGGCGGCCGTCGCGGCAGCCATGGCGAGCTTGCGCAGGAACATGGTGAGAGACCCCATAATTTCCCGCGCCGATCATCGACCAGTTCATGGCCTTGCCGCAAGTGGGGCCGTCTGATGGCAACCACCTTGATGCTGGTGCCGCTGGTCGCTGCTGCAGCGCTCTTCATGGAGAACATGGATGCGACCGTCATCGCCACCTCGCTGCCGGCGATCGCCCGCGATCTCCATCAGGATCCGGTCATCCTCAAGCTCGCCTTCACCTCCTATCTGATCGCGCTCGCCGTCTTCATCCCGGTCTCGGGCTGGGCCGCCGAGCGCTTCGGGGCGCGCAATGTGTTCCGCGGCGCCATCGTCCTCTTCACCCTTGCCT